>DKIP01000033.1:30953-31289 GCA_002454335.1 Cytophagaceae bacterium UBA6715
ACTCTTCACTCACTTTTTACTCACACGATAACTCCCCCAAACCACCATTCCCATTCCTAAACATATTAAAAAAGATGGGAACCCGTGTCCCAATGCAATTTCTATGGCAATCGAAAATACCACAGCGCTATTTCCTACAGCACCTACAATACTGGTTTTTTCATTCATTAAAGCTTGGGTCGTAAAATATTGAACGCCCAAGGCTAATAAGCCCATAACTAATGCCATTAGCCATTCAAAGGGTGTAGGCATTACCCAAACTCCCGTAAAAAAACTGTTTGGCATTCCTAAAAATGTACCTAAGCACAAAGAGATGGTCGATGCAATTAAACCTGC
>DKIP01000033.1:31327-43831 GCA_002454335.1 Cytophagaceae bacterium UBA6715
CCCATAAAGGATACGACGACCCAGCGGGAGTCATAATATTTCTGAGCCTCCTTAATCGCTAGATAACCCAGTGCTGTTCCCATGGCATAAATGATTCCCGTCGCATGATTGAACCATTGGCCCGTGGCTTCCGGTTGGAAGATTAATAAAATTCCGAAGAAGCCGACCAACAAAAACAAGACCTGTTTGCCAGTTAGGCGCTCATTGGGAATCAGGAAAAAGCTGAAAATTACAATGAATAATGGGAATGCCTGGCCATAGGTATTGGTTAGTGAAAGTCCCAAATGTTCCAAGGTATAGAACAAGCAATACAAAGTAAATGCTCCCAACAATCCCCGAAGAATAATGAAATAAAGTTTGCCACCTTTTTGAACTGCTGGCCTGCGAATTAAGCTCGTTAATAGAAAGGGGAGGCCCACAGCACTTCGGAAAAACACTAACTCCACCGATCCGAATCGGTCGCTCATGGATTTGGCAAGTGCCGACATCAATGCAAAACACAAAGAAGAAATGAGCATGTAACCGATTCCTTTATTTTTGTACCAAACCTTGTGTATTTTTTTACGCATGAATTAAACGATTCCGCCGTTTCCTGATTCGAGATTCAGGCAAATTTTGGTAACTTGCATCTCTTATTTCAAAGGTATGACAAAAAAAATTATTTTTTCTCCTGATGCCCCCGCAGCAATTGGTCCTTACTCGCAAGCGGTTGAAGTGAATGGTATGGTTTTCGTTTCCGGTCAAATCGCTTTAAGCGTGTTTGAGTCTGGCGCGAGCATCGAAGAAGAAACAGACCAAGTCATGAAAAACATGGGACATATCCTAAAAGCGGCTGGTTGCACGTATTCAGATGTAGTCAAATGTTCCATCTTTGTCAAAGACATGGATAATTTTGCCAAAATTAATCAAGTCTATGGGGCGTATTTCCCCGAAAATCCTCCTGCACGCGAAACAGTCGAAGTGGCAAGACTTCCCAAAGACGTGCGTGTTGAAATTGCTTGTATTGCCTATAAATCATAATATATGTCATCATCTGTCCGCGTTCGTTTTGCCCCAAGTCCTACGGGCCCCTTACACATCGGTGGGGTTAGAACTGCGTTATACAATTATCTTTTCGCGCGCAAAATGGGCGGTACATTCATTCTTCGGATTGAAGATACCGACCAAACTCGTTTCGTTCCGGGCGCGGAGCAATACATTTTAGATAGCTTAGCTTGGTTGGGCATTAGCCCTGATGAAGGTGTAGGTGCTGCTGGACCGCATGCTCCTTACCGACAAAGCGAGCGGAAAGAGCTTTATAAAGCCTATGCTGATCAATTGATCCGCGAGGAGAAGGCTTATTATGCGTTTGATACATCCGAGGAATTGGATGCGATGCGGACGATGTTTGAAAGTAAAGGTTCTGCATTTCAATACAATGCGTTAACTCGCGTTAAATTGCGTAATTCCTTGGCTTTGCCAGCTGCAGAAGTGCAAGCATTATTGGATGCGAATACACCCTATGTAATTCGTTTAAAGGTTCCTGCCAAAGGAGAAATTCGATTCCAAGATTCGGTTCGTGACTGGGTACATGTCCACACGTCAAGTATCGATGACAAGGTGTTAATGAAATCGGATGGCATGCCTACTTACCATTTGGCGAATGTGGTGGATGATCACATCATGGAAATTACGCATGTGATTCGTGGAGAAGAATGGTTGCCATCGGCTCCTTTACACATTTTATTATACCAGGCATTCGGTTGGACCGCGCCACAATTCGCGCACCTACCCCTTTTATTAAAGCCAGAAGGAAATGGTAAATTATCCAAACGCGATGCAGATTTAGGTGGTTTTCCCGTATTTCCGATGGAATGGACGGATCCTCAAACGGGTGCCGTATCCAAAGGATTTAAGCAAGAGGGTTATCTGCCAGAAGCGACTTTGAATTTCTTAGCCTTTTTAGGTTGGAATCCAGGTACAGAGCAAGAATTATTTAACTTGTCAGAATTAGTTGACGCCTTTTCATTGGAACGCATCAACAAAGCCGGCGCTAAGTTTGATGTAAATAAAGCCAAATGGTTTAATGAGCAATATTTGAAACAACAAGCTCCTGAATTACTAGCAAAAGAATATTTGGGACATTTACCTACCGAACAAGGTTTGGCATTTGTTTCCTTGTTTTTAGACCGAATTACTTTTCCTCAGGAATTGTCAAGCTTGGTGGCTACATTCATCGAAAAGCCTTCGACTTATGATGAGGCAGTTATTCAAAATAAATGGAATGCGGAAGCGGAGAAAGGATTACGCTTGCTTGCAGATGCATTGCCTTCGATTGCTGTTTGGCAAGCCGACGAGATAAAACATGCGATTCACGAATGTTTAGAATCGGCAGGAATCAAAATGGGTAAGGTCATGCAAATTTTACGTGTAGCCCTTAGTGGTAATGGTGCAGGGCCAGATTTGATGATTTCGATGCAATTGTGGGGAAAGGATCAAGTGCTAGAGCGATTAACAACTGCAATACAAGTATTCACCCAAAATAGTTAATGAAAGCAAAACCAAAACCCAAGGCACCTAAAGTCCATCCAGATTTAGCTGGATTTGAGATGAATATCGATTCATTGGGTCAAATCACGACAAATTTGGATCGTGATGCCTTGAACGCATTTTTGGATAAAGAAATGCCGGAGGATAAAAAATTAAGATCAAAGAAAGATGAAGGTAAGTAAAGAGGATGTTGTTAAGATTGCGCATTTAGCACGTTTGGATTTGAAAGAATCCAAGGTGGGTGAAATGCAAGACTCCATCAATAAGGTTTTGGATTGGATGGAAGCCTTGAATGTGGTGGATACGCAACATGTTGCCCCTTTGGCACATATGACTTCGGCATTAAATCATTTTCGAGAGGATAAGGCAGTTTCGAATTTGACGCGTGAAAAAGCGCTCGCATTGGGGCCGGATACCAACGAGCAATATTTTAAAGTTCCTCAAGTAATCGAGTAATTATCCGATGTAATATTCCAAGGCTCTCTTCATCTCAGCCTTAGTTACAGGGATATCGTAGCCACAATCTCCAATTCCAGTTAGCAGCGAGAATCGAATTTCGGATCCTTTGTTTTTCTTATCTTGGGCTGTTAATTGGATGATCGCCGGGATTTCATCTGCTTTCATTTGAACGCGGCCGTAGGTTGCAAATAACATCGCTTCGATCGACTCTAATTCTTCCGCCTCCAATAAGTTGCGCTCAAATGCCAGATAGGCTTCTGTTATCATACCTACAGCAATAGCTTCTCCATGCAAAACGGCCCGTTTGCCTAATCCCAACAGGTATGTTTCAACCGCATGACCTAACGTGTGTCCAAAATTCAAAATCTTACGCAGCCCTTTTTCTTTCGGATCTTCTTCAACAACCTCTTTTTTGATTTCGACGGAATGCGCAATTAAATCGGCAAGGTCAACATGGTCAAAGTCCAAAGATGCGATTGTTTCCCATTTCGCGGCATCTCGGATTAAACAATGTTTTATGATTTCTGCAAAGCCCGATAGCTTTTGACGATGAGGAAGCGTTTGAATAAAAAAGGGGTCTATCAAAACAGTTTTAGGCAATTGGAATACTCCGATGTGATTCTTTAAGCCATGAAAATCGATGCCCAATTTTCCACCTACGCTCGCATCCACTTGTGCTAATAGGGTAGTTGGGATTTGAATAAAATCAATACCTCTTTTATAGGTAGATGCGCAAAAGCCACCCATATCTCCGATTACTCCACCACCCAGGTTTATGACTAATCCATGACGATCCATGTTGGCACGCGTCATCGACTGCCAAATTTTCTCACAGGTTGCGAGTGTTTTATTCTCTTCACCTGATTTGATAACGATTTTTGTATAATTTTTCGGGAGCAAGGATTGAATAAGCGGCAAACAATGTTTTTGTGTCTTTTCGTCCACAATAACTGCGATGTGAGAGTAATCATTTTGGCTTAAAAAGCTCGATAATGTTGCAGAAATTGCGCCGATTTGAACTGACATGGTTGATTTTATTCGTTGGAAAATCAAAAATACGATGATTTTACTAAAATAGAGGGATTCTAACCTGAATTTTGGTTTTGTGGTGTGCTTTTTCTTGCCTAATTTTGTCGCTGCTTGGGAATGCCCAAAACAAAGAAATCATATGAGAGAAATTCAATTTAGAGAAGCCTTACGTGAGGCTATGCAAGAGGAAATGCGTCGCGATGATACTGTCTTCTTAATGGGAGAGGAAGTTGCGGAATACAATGGTGCTTACAAAGTGTCACAAGGTATGTTGGACGAATTCGGTCCCGAGCGCGTAATTGATACCCCAATCGCTGAATTAGGTTTTGGTGGTATTGGTGTTGGTGCTGCAGCGAATGGTTTACGTCCGATTGTCGAGTTTATGACCTTCAACTTCTCGTTGGTGGCTATCGACCAAGTTATTAACTCCGCTTCTAAATTGATGTCGATGTCAGGGGGACAATATTCTTGTCCAATTGTATTTCGTGGCCCCACAGGTAACGCGGGACAGTTGTCATCTCAGCACTCATCCAATTTTGAGAACTGGTATGCGAATACACCAGGTTTGAAAGTGGTTGTTCCGGCAACACCTGCGGATGCAAAAGGTTTATTGAAAGCTTCGATTCGCGATAATGATCCTGTGATTTTCATGGAATCGGAATTGATGTATGGAGATAAAGGGTTAGTGCCCGACGGAGAATATTTAATTCCGATTGGTAAAGCGAATGTCGTGAAGCCAGGGACAGATGTGACGATTGTGACATTTGGTAAAATGTTGCCACGTGTTGTATTGCCAGCTGTTGAGGAATTAGCCAAACAAGGAATCAATGCGGAAGTAATCGATTTACGTACAGTTCGTCCAATCGATTATATAACAGTTGTTGAGTCAGTAAAGAAAACAAACCGTTGTGTTGTTGTTGAGGAAGCCAATCCATTATCTGCTATTTCGTCTGAAATTGCATATCATTTACAACGTTGGGCTTTTGATTATTTAGATGCACCCGTAGTTCGTGTGAATTCACGTGACTTGCCATTGCCTTATGCTCCAACGCTAATTGAGGAAATTTTACCGAACGTTTCCCGTACGATTGATGCAGTGAAGACGGTGATGTATCGGAAATAGTCGCTAGTCGTCAGTCACTAGTCTTTAGTCTTATAAATTAGCTAAAATATATAAGCCCTGCTTGGTATTCCAAGTGGGGCTTTTTTAATAGGCGCTAGTCACTAGTCGTCAGTCACTAGTCGGCTAAATTGACTTTAAAATAATCTCATTGATGGTTGTGGATTTTTAATCAGTCTCAAACGTTCAATTCTTGACTGATGAATAACAAAAAAGCCCCACTTGGAATTTCCAAGCGAGGCTTTTTACTTTATCATTATCGCTTTCAATTTATAAAGCCGACTGTCGAGTGACTAGCAACTAGTGCCCAACGACTAGCGACTAGTGACTAACAGCTGTCTACAACACATAAATAAATCTTGATCCATCCACATCAATCCCCTCAAGCTTCGTACGGCCTTTACGGGCTTCTAATAATTCAGCAGCTTCTTTCGGGTTACTTACTGCTTTGTCATTAATCTTCGTGATGATGGATCCTTTAGATAAACCATACATTTCCAAGCGGCCATCTGGTAATACCTCGATTACTTTGACACCTGAACTAACATTGAATTTTTCTTTATCTGAGCTGCTCAATGCCCCAAATTTAGCGCCCAAGAATTCAGATTTATAGGAATCCCCTGTTTCGCCTTTCAAAATGGAAGTATTACCATCTTTGTTTTTCAATGTAACAATGAAGTCTTTGTTTTGACCATCGCGGTTAACGGTCACATTTAAAGTTTCACCCGGACGCTTGCGGCCTACGATTTCCATCAACTTCGCCGATGTCTTCGTTTCCATGCCATCAATTTTCGTAATGACGTCATTGATTTTGATGCCTGCTGCTTTAGCTGCAGAATTTTCAGAGAATCCACCTACGTAAACCCCTGTTGATACTTTTAGATCTTTTTCGTCAACTAATTTCGAATTGACTTCCATGATGCTCACGCCCAAGAATCCACGTTGTACGTTACCATATTTGATTAAATCGGCGGAAACTTTCTTGACAATGCTTACCGGTACTGCGAAGGAATAACCTGCAAATTGGCCTGTGCGAGAATAAATTGCAGTATTAATTCCGACTAATTCACCTTTAAGGTTAACTAATGCTCCCCCTGAGTTACCTGGATTCACCGCGGCGTCTGTTTGAATAAAGGATTCTAATGGGTTTACAGCTTTTTCATCATCACGGTCAATAATATTTTGACGACCTTTTGCTGAAACGATACCAGCTGTTACGGTCGATTCCAAATTAAATGGATTGCCCACAGCTAATACCCATTCGCCCACTTTTAAGGCATCCGAATCGCCGAATGTTAAGAAGGGCAAATCGTTTGCTTTAATTTGAATAACTGCCAAATCTGATGATGGATCCGTTGAAATAACTTTAGCTTTAAATTCACGTTTGTCATTTAACATCACGGAGATTTCCGTAGCTTCCGCCACAACGTGATTGTTTGTAACGATATACCCATCGGCACTAATGATAACTCCAGATCCGGATGCTTCTGCTTGCTGAGGAGCTTGTCGGCGGCCACCTCCGCCAAATGGATCACCAAAACCGCCAAACAAGTCATCGAAAGGGCTTGAAAACTGGCGCTGTCTCTGTTCTACTTTTGTTTTGATATGAACAACGGCTGGCGTTGTTTTTTCGGCAGCATACGTGAATTCGCCTGGGCTACCTGCAGCAGTAATATTCGATACATTGCTTGTGAAAGCGGATGGAGAATCACTGAAATTCGATTGATTCCCTAAATTAAGTAATTGATATGCCCCCAAGGTTACCCCGCTGGATAATAGGGCGATGACTACATAGGATTTTAATTGATTTTTCATTTCCATCTTGCGATTAGTAAAAGGGTTCTTATTTGATTCACGAATTTAATTGAAAATTGGTTTTGTCGACTAAACTCAAATTCGAATTAACAAGTTTTAAGAATTGGAATCAACTTTTATTTGCCAAGAGAAATGGTTATTTTTGTAGCCTCATTTTATCCCTTACATTCTGATGATTTTAAGTGAACAAGAACAGCTGCGTAGACAAAAGCGACAAGAGCTAATGGCCATGGGGATTGACCCATATCCAGCGGCTGAATATCCGGTAAACGTACATTCGGCAGAAATTTTATCCAATTACTCTCCTGAAAAGGCAAATTATCAGGAAGTTGTTCTTGCAGGTCGCTTGATGGGTTTCCGGATCATGGGAAATGCATCATTCGCTGAATTGCAGGATGCTGAAGGACGTATTCAATTGTATTTCCGTCGGGATGATTTATGCCCAGGTGAAGATAAATCCATATACAATACGGTATTTAAAAAGTTGTTGGACATAGGTGATATCATCGGTGTCAAAGGGTATGCATTTACGACGCAAGTAGGGGAGATTTCAGTGCATGTTCGTGAGTTTACGCTTTTATCAAAGGCATTGCGACCATTGCCCGTTGTGAAAGAAGCAGATGGACAAACCTATGATGCTTTTTCTGACCCTGAAATGCGTTATCGTCAGCGCTATGTTGATTTAATTGTTAATCCTCATGTAAAAGATATTTTCATCAAGCGAGCAAAAATCATTTCTACTATGCGTGCGATGTTTGATGAACGTGGATGGTTAGAGGTGGAAACACCTGTGTTACAAGCTGTACATGGTGGTGCCTCAGCGCGGCCGTTCAACACGCACCACAATACCTTGGACATGCCCCTTTACATGCGTATTGCAAATGAGTTGTATTTAAAGCGTTTGATCGTAGGTGGTTTTGATGGGGTGTATGAATTTGGTAAAATGTTCCGCAATGAAGGAATGGACCGGACGCATAATCCGGAATTTACTTCTTTGGAATTTTATGTTGCCTACAAAGACTACCATTGGATGATGGATTTGACAGAAACCATTTTCCAAACTGTCGCTCAAACTCTACACGGTCAAACCAAATTGCGTGTTGGCGAAAATGACATTGAATTTGCCGGCCCTTATCCGCGCTTGACCATTTCAGGTGCAATCCAGCAATATGCAGGTGTGGATGTAGATGCGATGTCAGAAGATGAATTGCGCAAACATTGCCTTAGCTTAGGGATGGAAGTGGATACCCAAATGGGAAAAGGTAAGTTGATCGATGAGTTATTTGGTGAAAAGGTAGAGGCCAACTTGATTCAGCCAACTTTCATTACTGATTACCCAGTAGAAATGTCACCCTTGACAAAGAAACACCGTTCGAAAGAAGGCCTAGTAGAGCGTTTTGAATTATTTGTAAACGGAAAAGAAATTGCAAATGCGTATTCTGAGTTAAATGATCCGATCGATCAAAAAGAGCGTTTTGAAGATCAATTGCGTTTAGCTGAAAAAGGAGATGATGAAGCGATGGCGATGGATTACGATTTCTTGCGTTCATTGGAATATGCCATGCCACCAACCTCAGGGATTGGAATTGGTATTGACCGATTAACCATGTTAATGACGAATCAAGTTTCGATTCAAGAAGTATTGTTCTTTCCGCAAATGCGTCCCGAAGTGATCAAAGAAGTTTCAACAGATAGTGAATTTGCCAATGCAGGTGTACCTGAGATTTGGATTCCAGCCCTTCAGAAAATGGGTATACTGACATTGGGTCAATTGAAAGAAGCAAATCCAAATAAAGTTTTTAACGACTTAGGAGGTATGCGTAAGAAATTGAAGATTGATGCAGCTTTGCCTACAAAAGATGAGGTAATCACCTGGATTAGTTAATTGATACCAAATAAAAAAGCCTTCCAAAGAAGGCTTTTTTATTTCTCTTTAACTAGAGATCAATGGGGCAATACTATATATTGAAATCTACTGATTTGCTCTAATCAAATTAAACGTGCGAAAATTAGATTTTCTTTACGTTGATTGCGTTTGCTCCGCGCTTTCCATCAGTTACTTCGTAAGATACTGAATCGTTTTCGCGAATAGTAACACCTGAAAGGCCTGTTACGTGTACGAAAATGTCTTCGCCTGTTTGATCGTCAACGATGAATCCGAATCCTTTAGTCTCGTTGAAAAATTTTACTTTACCAGTTTGCATAAAAATAATGTTAAAAAATTAATACTCAAATCGATTGTTCTGCGCTAGAAGACGAAGCAAACTTTAGGATCAAAACTATAAATAGTGGGAGAAACTAGAGAGGAGAAGTCTGAACTGTGCGTTGAATTAAATCTTTTAAGTGTTCAAATGTAGAAAAAATATAATTGTATGCAAGCATTTTCTAATTAATTATCAGTTAATTGAAATTTAATTTATACTTTTTTTATATTTTATTAGATTTTATTTATTCAATTTTAATTTTTCTTTAAATCACGAAAAAAATCTAATTTTACGTCACCTAAATAAACTGCGATGTACAGATTGAAATACTTTGTTGAAAATCAAGCCTTTGGGGTTTGTACGCGTTTGGGTGAGAAATTTAAAATTTCAACAAGCAGTATTCGCTTGTATTTTATTTACACTTCCTTTTTAACATTAGGATCCCCCATCATTATCTACTTGATTTTGGCGTTTTGGATGAATATTCGTCGCTATTTACGTCAGCGAAACAATCCATCTGTTTGGGATATTTAAAATCGGAGCGCTGAGAATTGTTTTATTTTGCGCACGAAGTAGTCCCAAACAATGCTTCCTCGGTAACTTATCACTTCCTTTTTGTCTAATTCTGCTGCCAAATTTTCTTTGTATTGCGTAAAGAAAATGTATCCATAAAAGTCCCGATGCGCTTTTAAAATGGCAATGATTTGCATGATTTCTCCTTTAAATAAAAACTGTATTCCTGCCAATCCGTCAAGAAGCATTCGAGTAAATAATATACCCAAACGTTTTTTAGTAGGGAGGTTCTTATACAATAAAATTAAATTATTGCGGAAATTTAAATAAGTCTTTTTAGGATTACCTTGGGCTAATGTTCCACCTCCTACATGAAATACTTCGCTTGTTGAGACAGCAGCAATATGGTAGCCTGCACGCTGCATACGCCAGCAAATGTCTATTTCTTCCATGTGAGCAAAGAAATAGGCGTCAAGTCCACCAACTTCCCAATAGACGTTTGATCGAACCATCAGACAGGCACCTGTTGCCCAATTGACCAGCGCACTTTCGTATTGATTTGTTTGATTTTCTATCGAGTCAAAGATGCGTCCTCGACAAAATGCATACCCATATCGATCCCAATAGCCTCCAGCGGCGCCAGCATATTCGAATTTATTAGGCTCTTGATAAGATAATATAAACGGTTGGGCTGCAGCGACATGTGGATTAGCCTGGAAATAGGCTAATAAATTTCCAAGCCAATGTTCCTTTGGTTCAATATCCGAGTTCATGAGCACATAATATTCGGCAGCAATTTGTTTGAGTGCAAAATTGTAGCCTCCCGCATAGCCTAAGTTTTGACTTGATTGAATTAGCTTAACTTGAGGGAATTCTGTTTGTATGAATGCGACTGAATCATCTGTGGAGCCATTGTCTGCTACATAGATTACCCCCTCTGGACTTGTAGAGATTACTTTTGGTAGGAATTTCGAGAGAAATGCTTTCCCATTGTAGTTCAATATGACGACAGCTACTGACATGCCTACAAAGGTAAGGCTTTTCGTTTAATTAGAATTTCTTTGAGAAAGATGTATTTTTGTCCTTTGTTTTAAAAATCAACAAGCATAGTATGATGTGGTCTTCCTTTTTTCGCAAGAAGTCAATAGATAAAATTATTTCAGACCAACTGGAGATTGAAAAGTTGGAAGGGGGCCAAATGCATCGCAATTTAGGCGTACGTGATTTGACCTTCATGGGCGTTGCGGCGATTATTGGTGCTAGTATTTTCTCGGCAATTGGACAAGCTTCAGCCAATGGGGGGCCTGCGGTTTCTATGTTGTTTGTTTTTACAGCACTAGCCTGCATGTTTACGGCATTTTGTTATGCCCGTTTTGCAGCAACTGTACCTATTAGCGGCAGCGCATATACCTATGCATATACGAGTTTAGGCGAAATCGTTGCATGGATTTTGGGTTGGAACCTATTACTAGAATATGCCATTTCAAATGTGGCAGTCGCGATTTCTTGGTCAAAATATTTCGTGGATCTTTTGGAGGGACTTGGCATTCATGTGCCTGAATTTTTGACGATGGATTATTTGTCAGCCAAGCGAGCGTTTGTGGAAGCTGTTCCTCAACTTCAGTCGGGACAGTCACTTCAATCGTTATCTGTGAATGTTCGTGAGGGTTACCTAGCATATGAATCAGCTCCAACAATCCTTGGGTGGCATTTTGTAGCCAATTTACCAGCTTTATTTATTACGGTTGCCATTACGTATTTGGTATATATTGGAATCAAAGAATCAAAAAATACCAATAATGTACTCGTTATTTTGAAGTTATTGGTCATCGCCATCGTGATTGGAGTAGGGGCATTTTACGTGCAAGTAGAAAACTGGACACCCTTCGCGCCCAATGGTATTTCAGGCGTATTAAAAAGTGTGGCTGCAGTTTGCTTTGCTTACATAGGCTTTGATTCTATTTCAACGACTGCGGAAGAGTGTGAAAATCCCCAGCGGGATATTCCGAAAGCAATGATGTGGGCTTTGATCATTTGCACAACACTGTATGTGTTAGTGACCTTGGTTTTGACAGGAATTGTTCCCTCGGCTCAATTGGCTGGAATCGAAGATCCTTTGGCATTTATGTTCATGAAAGTGAATTTAACGGGAGTAGCTGGTATTGTGGCGGCGAGTGCAGTAATAGCCTTGACTAGCGCTTTGTTGGTCTATCAATTGGGCCAGCCGCGTATTTGGATGACCATGTCGCGTGATGGATTATTGCCAAAAGCGTTTGCGCGCATTCATCCCAAATATCGTACACCCTCATTTTCAACGATTATGACGGGTGTTTTGGTGGGGGTACCGGCATTATTTGCCAATTTGGAAGAAGTGATCAACTTGTCTAGCATTGGTACTTTGTTTGCTTTTGTTTTGGTGTGTGCGGGTGTGTTGATGTTGGACTTAGATCCCGAGAATCAAAAGAAATCGAAGTTTAAGATACCTTATGTGAATGCCTCTATTTGGGTTGGAGTGGCATGGGTAGTTGCCTTGTATTTATCGCTGCCTGATTCAGCATCGTGGTCTTCTTGGTTTGGTGAAAATTTTAGCGGCGAGGAGAAGGCTGATCATTGGATCATGACAGGTTTCTTTGTTATTTGGATGGTGCTCGCATTTTTTAGTTTCACCCATCAATTATCGTTAATTCCTGTTTTGGGATTATTGGTCAATTTATATTTGATGACTCAAATGGGAGCGACAAACTGGGAGCGATTTGCCTATTGGTGTTTAGCCGGGCTTGTTATTTACTTTGGGTATAGCTATCGGAAAAGTGAGTTAAGAGGTAAGAGTGAAGA
>DKIP01000033.1:44005-75082 GCA_002454335.1 Cytophagaceae bacterium UBA6715
CTTCACTCTTCGTTCTTCACTCATATTTAATCTTCACTTCTTCTACCGCCCATCAAGTTTAGATAATAGAGTAATTGGGCAAGCATACCTAACGCAGCAACTACATAGGTCATTGCGGCCCACCAAAGCGCATCTTTTGACATTTCATATTCCGCTGATGTCACTATGTTGTTGGCTTTAATCCAAGCCAAGGCGCGATTCGATGCATCAAATTCAACGGGTAATGTTACGAAACTAAATAATGTCGCTAAAGCGAATAAGGCCACGCCAATCGCTAGGATTGTTGAGTTTCCTGTCGAATAAAGGACCATCATGCCCGCCATCAATAAAAGGGGCATGAATCCGTTGGCGATGTTTAACATGGGCACCATGGCGCTGCGGAATTGAAGAAAGCTATATGCTTTCGCATGTTGAACCGCATGTCCGCACTCATGCGCTGAAACTGCTGCGGCAGCTGCGTTACGGCCATAATATACATCATGGCTTAGGTTAACGGTCTTGTCCGCCGGATTATAATGATCGGTTAATTGTCCCTCCACCGAAATCACGCGCACGTCATGGATGCCATGGTCGGCCAACATGCGTTCTGCGATTTCTTGGCCGGACAAATTACTTTGCAATGCCGTTTCTGAATAAGTCTTGAATTTTGATTTTAAACGCCAGGAAATTAACATTCCTATGACACCAAAAATAATAGCAATAATCATGGTCTTAATTTTTTAGTTTTTGAATGATATTAGTTGTTGAATAAGTAGGAACCAATGGAATCGTTGTTACTTTTCCCCCATGGGCGATGACCTGTTTGGCGCCTACAATCGTTTCAATTGAGTAATCGTCTCCTTTTACTAAAATGTCTGGTAATAATTCATTTATCAGATTTAATGGCGTTTCTTCATCAAAAATGATGACAAGATCAACAAATTCAAGCGCCGCCAAAATTCGAGCACGTGCATATTCGTTGTTGACAGGACGTGACGGTCCTTTCAACTGGCGAACAGAGCTATCCGCATTGACGCCAACAATCATTTTTGTGCCTGTTTGGCGCGCTTTTTCCAGGTAATCGACATGGCCTAAATGTAGAATGTCAAAGCAGCCATTGGTAAAAACGACTTGTTGGTTTTCCTGTTTCCACACACTTCGTTTCTTTTTTGCCTCTGCCAGTGTGCAAATTTTATGACTCGATTCCTGCATTTTTTTGTGGTAAGAAAAAGGTGATAATGAAACTCAATCCACCAAATAACAAGATAGTTGCCATTTGGGTTCCATGAAAAAACGTAGCTAATACTGTTGCGTCTTTCACAGGGATTAAGTAAAAGCTGAGTGCTGATGCGACTAAACTGTGATATGCGCCAATCCCTCCTTGTGTAGGTGTAGCCATACCAAAGGTACCCATCACTAAAACCGTTAATCCGGCCGATAAACTTAAACTTGCGCTAATCGGAAATGCCAGCAGAAGCGTATATGTATTTGCAAAATAGGCAACCCAAATCAATATCGTGTATAAAATGAATTTAGCAGGATTCTCAACTTCTTTGATGCTTAGTATTCCAACGAACCAGCCTTGCAACAATTGGCCTACTTTGTTGGTCGCAGCAAATTGCTCCCAACGAACGTGTAGTCGATCACGAAGAATCCAAATCAAGCCTAAACATGCCATGGCTCCTGCACCTAATCCCGCTAGAAACATCGTAGGAGGAAAGTGGAAATTAGGAAAAAGAAATTGCTGAATGGGTTCCCATTCAACAATGAATGTGAGGCCAACCAACACGGCTAGTCCTAGAAGATCGACGATTCTTTCTGTTATAACAGTGCCAAAAGACTTTTCAAAAGGGATATTTGCTGTTTTTTGTAAAGATCCGCAACGGGAAACTTCCCCCATGCGGGGAACGATGAAATTGGCAAAATAGCCAATTAATACAGCAGTAAAAGTACGGGTAGTACCCGGATTAAAAGCTATAGCGCCCAACAATTGCGCCCACCGAAATGCTCGTAATAGATGTGAAATCAACGCAATAATCACGGAAATGATAATCCATTGATAATTTGCTGATTGGGCCGTTTGATAAATATCCGTCCATCGTAAATCGCTCTTTGAAAAGGCCCAATACAAAAGGCTTGCTGCAAGCAAAGTTGAAACGCTATATTTAATGAGGGCTTTTAGCATCTAATGGTGGAATTAGTTTAATTCAATTGGCAAAATAAAGACCTTTAATTAATAAATGTGCGGAATTGTGCTTAATTTTTTATATTTTTGCGTTTGTTTTTTGGGATAATTTCCCCTAACTAATTTTAGCATGTCTAAATTGCGTATTCTTTACGTTTCCAGCGAGGTTGATCCCTTCCTCAATACATCCAAAATAGCTGATTTTGTGCGGGCATTGCCCACTGCTATGCAGGAGCGTGGAATGGAAATTCGAATTTTGGTTCCCCGATTTGGGTCGATTAATGAACGTAAAAACCGTTTGCATGAAGTGGTTCGTTTGTCTGGGATTACTATTCCGATGGGGGACGAAGAAAAGCCGTTGACAATCAAAGTTGCGAGTATTCCAGCTGCGAAATTGCAAGTTTATTTCATTGACAACGAGGATTATTTTCAGCGTAAATATGTGCTTACTGATAAGGAAAATACATTTTATTCGGATAATCATGAGCGTGCCATTTTCTTCTGTAAGGGTGCATTAGAAACCGTAATTAAATTAGGATGGTCACCTGATGTCATTCATTGTAATGACTGGATGTCAAGTTTTGTTCCATTATACATTTCTTCTTATTACCGGAATCACCCGATTTTTAAAGATTCCAAAACAATTTTTTCGCCTCACAATACCAGCTTTGATTTTACGTTTTCAGTGGACGACTTAAAAGAGAAAGTGAAAATAGGTGACATGGATGATGCTCATTTATCGAGTTTAGATAGCGCAAATTATGGAGCCTTTATTAAACTTGGTGCTGAGTTCGCAGACAAAATTGTTTCTTTAGAAAATGCGGATAATACCCGTATCCAACCGATTATTGATGAATTTCAAGATAAAACCTTCCAAAATATTGCCGATAATGACCTCGATTTCTTCGAAAAAACGTACATTGAATTGGCCGGCAATTAAATGGTTAGGGATTGTTTCCCTTTTTCTAGCTTCTTGTGATGCGCCGAAAGAAATCGGTGCCGACCTATTTAGTGTTGAAGTGGGCTTAAATTATACGGATACCCTTCGTGTAAACTCGAGTACTGTTTTCATGGATTCCACTCAAACAGGCGCAAACAATACTTTACTCGTTGGTTCCTATTCTCATCCTGTTTTAGGTACCTTTGAATCCTCTGTATTTACTCAGATTGCAAATGCGGATTCCTTATTTGCAAATAGTAGCTCTATCTTGGATTCTTTGAAAATGCATTTGGTTTACAAAAGTTATCAAGGTGATACGAATCAATTGCATACGCTTCAAGTTTACAAACTAAAAGATAGTTTGAGTTTGTCTAAAGACTATTTTGCAAATACAAGTTCAGTTGCTATTCAATCGGGTCTTGTGGGTTCACATGTATTTCGTCCACGTCCCATTCGTTCGAAAGCTTCCAATGGAGATTCCTTGAAATTAGATACCTTACATTTCACCATGTCCAAATCGTTGGGGGCTGAATTACTAGAGAAATATGCTGATAAATCCATAGCAGGAGGAGGAAAATCGTTTCGACTTTCTTTTCCAGGATTGATGTTCAAGTCTATAACTGCTCAAAAATCTGCTCTACTTGGTTTTTCGCCTGCATATTCACGTATGACGCTACATTGGCACAATCCGAATGATACGACTAAGTACTCGTTAAATTATTACTTTAGTCTTTCGAGTGCGATGATGACGGAAGTGCATGCTCGATTTAATCAGTTTAAAATAACTCCTTCGGGGGCATTAGCGAGTTTAACTAAATCAGGTCAAGCAGTACCTGCATCAGCAACAGGGCAGTTGACCTATGTTCAGTCGGGTTCTGGCCTTGTTACTAAAGTTGATTTTCCTACATTGATGAAGTTGAAAGGTGATCGTAACATTGCTATTAATAAAGCTGAATTGGTTTTAGAGGCTGAAGAGGGTCTTGATTTTAATCAAAGTTTGGGACAATTGACATTGTTACAAGTAGATGCCAATAATCGCCCAATTCGTAATTCATATGGCCTAGGTTATGTGCTTTCAGAAGGAGGTTCAGGTATCCAGACAGGATCTTACAATGCAACACTCAATTCATTTACATTTAACATAACTACTGAATTACAATCTGTGATAAACGGTCGAAAAGCTAATTTAGGTTTTCTTATTTCTCCTTCATTGACTTCGAGTTCAACTGGATATACAAAGTTGATGAGCGAGACAGCACGCTTTGTTGCCTTGAAATCTTTAAAGACAAAACTTCGGATTTATTATTCATTTATTGCTAAATAAATTGGGAACGCATGTCAGCCCTGAATCAAGATTTACGGGTTAGTTATGTACAAGCTAATTTAGTTTGGGAAGATCCGATTTCGAATTGTGCTCAATTAGAAGAAATCGTACAAAACTTGCAGGGGAAAACAGATGTTATTGTTTTGCCTGAAATGTTTAGTACCGGTTTTAGTATGTCGGCTGTTGGTGCTGAAATTTCTGCAGGTCCCACAGTTCAGTGGATGAAATTGCAAGCCGCTCGATTACAAGTATTACTTATCGGTAGTCTTAAAATTAAGGAATCTGGCCAATTTTATAATCGCTTAATGGCTGTACACCCCTCGGGTAAAATAGATAGCTACGATAAGCGTCATCTATTTCGAATGGGTCAAGAAGATGAATTTTATACGGCAGGAAATTCAGCCTGTTTGATTTCTTATATGTCATGGTCCATTGCTCCCTTCATTTGTTATGATTTACGTTTCCCAGTTTGGTCTAGGAATGTTGACTTGAAATACGATTTAGCTATTTATGTTGCAAATTGGCCAGCGGCCCGTACACATGCTTGGTCAAGTTTATTGCGGGCTCGCGCAATTGAAAATCTTGCCTATGTCCTAGGTGTTAATCGGGTAGGAGTGGATGGCAATCACTTGGAATATTCGGGAGCCTCGAGCATTGTTTCGTTCAAAGGCGAAGATTTATTGCCACTAACATCCCATGTTTCCATTCAAACCCAAACACTATCCTTTCAAGCATTGAAGGATTTTCGTGAAAAATTTCCTGCACACCTAGATGCAGATGATTTTACGATTTCGATTTAGTTTTTTGTTGGAACAATTGGCCGATTCCCCCAGGAAATGCTTTGGCTTCTTCCATGCTGCAATCCACTTGCAGAATGCCTTGATTAATAATCAGCAATCGGTCGCAGATTGCTTCCACTTCACTGAGTATATGACTTGAAAATAAAATGGTTCGTCCAGGTTTTAACGAAAGAATCAAGGCCCTAATTTCCTCCATTTGATTTGGGTCTAAGCCACTAGTAGGTTCATCTAAGATTAAGATTGATGGATTATGAAGTATGGCCTGTGCGATACCCACACGTTGTTTATAACCTTTGGATAAGGTGTTTATTTTTTTATCCTGTTCGCCCGTTAATCCTGTAAGGTGGATAACTTCTTGGATTCGAGCGTTTGAAATTTGATGTATGGAAGCAATGAAGGTTAAAAACTCTTTTACATACATTTCTGTGTAGACAGGATTTTCTTCTGCCAAATACCCAATTTGCTTTTTCAGTTCGATTGAATCTGCCCTAACGCGTTTGCCTGAAATGTAAGCTTCTCCGGAGGAGGGCTGGATAAGGCCAACGAGCATTTTAATACTAGTTGATTTCCCAGCACCATTGGGTCCAAGAAATCCGATAATTTGGCCTGCTTGAGCGCTGAAATTTAATGCATTGACTGCAAGTTGAGCGCCATAGTGTTTACTCAGATTTTTAGCTTCAATCGACATGCGTGATTCTGGTATTTTATCTGACAAAGGTAGCTAAAATGGGAACTATTTCTGCTTACCTTTGTGTTTTCGTTTTAAAATACAAAATTATCATGCAGGAGGAAAGTATACGTTTAGATCGTATTGAGGATGCCATTGAAGATATCCGCCAAGGAAAAATGATCATCGTAGCAGATGATGAGAATCGAGAAAATGAGGGGGATTTGATTTGCGCATCAGAAGCCATCACGCCTGAGATTGTTAACTTCATGATTCGGGAGGCAAGAGGTTTGATGTGTGTGTCATTAACGAATGAGCGATGCATTGAATTAGGCCTTGAAATGATGGTCGATCAAAATACCACATCGCATGAAACACCATTTACTGTTTCGGTTGATTTATTAGGCCATGGCTGTACAACGGGTATATCCGCACAAGATCGTGCCAAGACGATTCAGGCTTTAGTCAATCCAGATACGCGTCCGAGTGATTTAGGCCGACCAGGTCACATATTTCCTTTAAAGAGTCGGACCGAAGGTGTTTTGCGCCGGACTGGTCATACGGAAGCATCCATGGATTTTGCCAAATTAGCAGGTTTCAAACCTTCGGGAGTATTAATCGAGGTTTTAAACGAGGATGGAAGCATGGCTCGTTTGCCGGATTTACGCCGAATTGCCGATAAATTTGATTTGAAGTTAGTGACCATCAAAGATTTGATTGAATACCGTTTGGCGACAGAATCGTTGATTCAACGTGAAATTGGGGTAGATATGCCTACCGAATGGGGGCATTTTGATTTGATCGCTTACAAGCAAAAAAATACGGGAGATACGCACCTTGCCTTAATCAAAGGTAACTGGGATGCAGATGAGCCTGTAATGGTACGAGTACATAGTTCATGTGTGACAGGTGATATATTTGGTTCTTGTCGGTGTGACTGTGGCGGTCAATTGCACAAAGCCATGGAAATGGTGGAGAAGGCAGGCAAGGGCGTCGTTTTATATATGTTCCAGGAGGGAAGAGGAATTGGACTATTAAATAAATTGAAAGCTTATAAATTACAAGAGCAAGGTCGAGACACGGTAGAGGCTAATTTGGAATTAGGTTTTGCCATGGATGAACGTGATTATGGCGTAGGAGCTCAAATTTTACGCGATTTAGGGATTCGTAAAATCAAGTTGATTTCAAATAATCCTAAAAAGCGCGCTGGATTGCTAGGGTATGGATTGGAGATTGTAGAATCTTTACCAATTGAAATTCAATCCAATCCGCATAACGAAGCTTATCTAAAAACAAAGCGAGATAAAATGGGTCATACCATTTTGAAGAAATAAAAAAAGGCTCCGTTTGATTCGGAGCCTTTTTTATTAATTATTGCCTAAGATAATGGGTGTTGATTTATTTCCCATGATGATAACTTTGGTATTTGGCGATTTCGCGATTTCTTTTTGTGCAATGATGGATTCATATTGCAATTGTTTGTCGCTTAATCCGGTCGATAAAATTTTCTGGTAATCAGCGATGCCTTGTGCTTCGACGCGCTTACGTTCGGCCTCTTGCTTTTCTTTTAAGAGAACGAATTGCATTTTCTGTGCATCTTGTTCCGCATTGATTTTGGACTCGATGGTTTGCTTCACGGAATTGGGGAGATTAATATTTCGAATCAATAATTGCTCCAATACCAAGCCGCGCTTTTTGAAATTACTTTCAATGTCCTTGTAGATGCGAGCTTGGAATTCATTGCGTTTTAATGAATAAAGTGCCACAGCGTCGTAATATACGGCGTTATCTCGAATCATCGTACGTGTGATTGGACGGACAACCTTGTCTTTATAATCCGGGCCGATTTCTTTTAAAATCGTAGGTGCTTGAGCAGGTAAGATTCTGTAAAGTACCGTTAAGTCTACGACCACTTCTAAGCCATCCGCGGTTAACACTCGGATCGCATCATCACCTTCGCGGTCACCTTCGTCATGCACAGCCGACATCGTATAATTCTGCGTTTTGGCGTCAAAAACAGTTACACTTGCTAATGGATTGACAAAGTTTAATCCGGAAGTTAAAGTTCGGTCTGAAACTTTTCCGAATACACTTTGAACCCCTACTTCGCCTGCATCAATTTGTTTGATCGTGGAGCTGCTAATTCCCAGGACAATTAATACAATTGCCGCCTTGCGAATCGGGGATGCGAATTTTGCGAAAATGAGGTTAGGATTGTCGATTGATTTGCTGGCTAACAATAGCAGAGCACCAATAATAATGAGTAGCATAGGGTTGATATTTAGTGTGACCAAGGTACAAAATTCTCTGCGCTTAAAAACAAAAATGCCATGCCGTTTTTACATAAAATATAGCTAATTTTGAATATGATTCAGTTGAAACACATACACAAAGAATTTGACGGTCGTGTAGTTTTGGATGGCATAGACGCAAGTTTTCAGCCCGGTAAAATTAATATGGTCATTGGTGGGAGTGGAACAGGGAAGAGTGTGTTGTTAAAGTGTATGATTGGAATTTTGAAACCGGAGCAAGGACAAGTGCTTTATGACGGGCGGGATTTTTTACTAGCTGATCAAGATACGGTGAAAGCGATCCGTAGAGAAATGGGTGTTTTGTTTCAAGGTGGGGCTTTATTTGATTCCAAAACGGTCTTGGAAAATGTTCGTTTTCCATTGGATACACTTACATCTCAGTCATTAGAAGAGAAAAATAACCGAGCGATGCTGTGTTTGCAGCGAGTAGGATTAGAGGCAGCAGCACATCAGATGCCATCTGATATTTCGGGAGGGATGAAAAAGCGTGTAGGTATTGCACGTGCGATTGTGATGAATCCGAAATACCTTTTTTGTGATGAGCCAAACTCGGGATTAGATCCGTTAACTGCGGTTAAAATTGATTTGTTGATTCAAGAAATCACGAAAGAATTTAATATTACGACCATCGTAATTTCACATGATATGAATTCTGTGATGCGTTTGGGCGAATACATTATCTTTTTGAAAGATGGTAAAAAGGTTTGGGAAGGAAATAACCAGAACTTACTTCAGACGGAGGTACCGTCTTTGCAAGAATTTTTATCGACCAAACTAACTTAATATGCCCTCGGTTAAATCGGCTCCACGTGTGTTGGAAAACGTCTCCATGCTGCCATATAATACATTTGGCATCGATGTTTCTGCTCGTTATTTTGTGGAAATCAATCATTTGCAGGAATATATTGAGCTTGTGCAAACAGGGCAATATGCCCATGTCAAGCATTTGTTTTTAGGAGGAGGAAGTAATTTGTTACTGACCCAAGATTTAGATGCTTTGGTTGTAAAGGTTCAAATGCTTGGAATTGAAGTGGTGGAAGAAGATGCTGATCATATTTGGGTGAAGGCTGGTGCTGGTGTTGTATGGCATGATTTTGTATGTTATGCGGTGAATCATCATTGGGCTGGCATTGAAAATATGTCTTTGATTCCAGGAACGGTCGGTGCCGCACCCATGCAAAATATTGGTGCATACGGAGTTGAAATCAAGGATACATTTGATCATTTAGATGCCTTGAATTTGTCTACTTTGAAGTTGGAACGTTTTGATGCTGCTCGTTGTGCATTTGGGTATCGTGAGAGTTATTTCAAACATGAAGGGAGAGGACATTATTTAATTTCGGCTGTTTGCTTTCGTTTAAACAAGCAGGTGCAAGCGCAAACGTCTTATGGTGCGATTCAATCGGTATTGACTGAGAATGGAATATCAAATCCAGGTATTCGAGATGTTGCCAATGCAGTAATTGAAATTCGACAAAGTAAATTGCCCGACCCGAAGGAAATAGGCAATTCGGGCAGTTTCTTTAAAAACCCAACCTTGTCTGCGGACGCTGCCGCTCGATTAATAGCTGAATATCCTCATATTCCAAATTATCCAATTGAAGGAAGTACGGATATTAAATTTCCGGCAGGTTGGCTGATTGAACAAGCGGGATGGAAAGGCTATCGTTCTGGTGATGCGGGTGTGCATGCCAAACAAGCCTTGGTGCTAGTCAATTATGGCCATGCCCAAGGGTCCGAAATTCAAGCGCTATCCGAGCAAATTAAAAAATCGATTTTAGAAAAATTTGGTGTCGCCTTAGAGACCGAAGTAAACATATTATAAAATGACTTTACCCACGTTAGAAAATTTAGGAAAAGGGCCATTCTTTTTGATGGCAGGTAGTTGTGCGATTGAAAGTAGAGATTTGGCATTTGAGATTGCCGAACGCATTGATGGCATCACGAAATCCATGGGTATTCCTTATATTTTCAAAGGTTCTTATCGTAAAGCCAATCGGACTAAAATCGATTCATTTACAGGAATTGGGGATATTAAAGCCTTGGAGATTTTGAAAGAAGTAGGCACGCATTTTGATCTTCCTACTGTCACTGATATTCACGAAAGTGCTGAGGCGGCAATGGCTGCAGCTTATGTGGATGTATTGCAGATTCCGGCTTTTTTATGTCGGCAGACCGATTTATTAGCTGCTGCTGCTCAAACAGGTAAAGCGGTTAATATCAAGAAGGGGCAATTTATGTCGGGCGCTTCGATGAAATTCGCTGTGGAGAAAGTGATGCATGAAAATCCACAAGCTCAGGTTTATTTGACTGACCGTGGAAATTCATTTGGCTATGGGGATCTCGTTGTGGATTATCGTAATCTTCCTGAAATGTCGAATTTTGGTGTTCCTGTGATCATGGATTGCACGCACTCGTTGCAACGCCCTAATCAGGGGAGTGGGGTGACAGGAGGCCAACCAGCCTTGATTGAAACCATTGCGAAAGCAGCAATTGCAGTAGGAGCGGATGGATTATTTATTGAGACACATCCGAATCCGTCGATTGCAAAATCTGATGGAGCAAATATGCTTCCCTTGGATCAATTGGAAGGTTTATTGGAAAAATTATTGAAAGTCCGCCAAGCAATCGTTTAAGGAATATAAGCTACTTGTAGTCCAATATCCGTTTTGTGCGATGCTGCGATGGCATCTAGACCGGAACCGATTACCTCTTTTTGTAAGTAATCGGTTCTCGCTATTTTCAGGGCAATTGATATTTTGTTTTCAGCTTTGTATTCAATCAATATCAGGTTTCGTGTGCTGGGGTCATAATAGGCAGGCAGCAAAAATGAGAAGGGTAGACTCGGCTCATAAGCATATAAACGGGTATCATAACTCCCCGACCAAATCCAAGCTGTTCGCATTTGAAATTTGAATCGCTTGTGGTGGTAATCGAAGTCATTTAGCCACAAGTATCCTGATTCTATTTGTTCTTTCGATTCAATATGTGACCACATAATCCGTCCATGCCATTGAAATCGGAGTAATGGTCTGTTCCAATCAAGGCTCACTTGAAATAATTCATGTGGCGATTTAGAATCTGCTTGGTATTTATGTGTCCATTTGAGTTGAGCAAAATAATGTCCTAATTTCCTACGGTCCCATTGATAGCGACTTAATACTTCCCAACCTAATGGTCCTGCTGCCCATTGACTAGAGCTTGCATTTGGAAAGCGAAATACATCCAAATAGCTGGATAAACGTTTGTATTTCGTATGTTGATATTGATGGCCAAGAAAGAGCCCCCATTCATTTTTATTGTTCGAACTTTCACTAATGGCATTCGACATGGGGCTAAAGTAACCTGCGTCGTACATTCGTATGATACCCGAGACATCTGTTTTTTTATTCACGGCCCATGCGAGCGCATGTATCGTCGACCAAGCGGATGTAGCTGTATGGGCAATCTCACCGGTAATTCGAACATTCCTTTGTTGGCTTATATAACTCAGTGATGTGTTCAATAAATTCCTCCCTCGCCAATCCAAAGGATTTGACGGTATAAATGGATAATTCCATTGCGTCCTGGTCTGAGCCAAGGCCCATTCAACACCTCGGCCATGGTAACGAAAATTAAGTCCTGCCGCAAGTTCATACAATCGGTTTTGTTGGCTTATTTCATTGGGGGTGCGGTGCAAACCGTCCAACTGGAATGAACGAAAATGGCTGCTATCCTTCGATAAAATGAGGTCTTTTTTACGGGATGAAATATAGATTTGTCCTTGAAACTTTTGCCATCTGGCTTGCAGGTTAATTCCTCGGTAAAATTCTGATTCCCCCGAAGAGGTATAGGCTATCGCTCCTCCGTGAAATTTTTGAGTGGCGCGTATGCTTTCATAGCTTTTACCTAAGGAGAAAGAACCGGATTGGAGGAGTCCTTGCCCCCACTGGTTGATAAAGTCGCCTAGAATCAATTTAACGTGCTCCCTGGAGTCTTTAAACTCAATAAAGGCGCTTGTAAAATCCGTGTATTTTGATTCACCGGCATCTTTTGACATCAGCAGGCCTGCACGGATGTGACTATTCCATGTCCCTCGATAACGAAATAATGTACTCCATGGATTGCCCATGTAGCGGACTTTGCTTCGGGAAGTAGGAGATGAAAATCCTGTTTTTTGTTCGATTGTTCTTTCCAAGCGAAGGATGATTTGGTGCTTGGTATTTTCGGCTTCGTACCACTGGGGAGGAATCGTCCGGCAAACGAGTAGTGCTTGAATGGTACGTAATGTGCTTAAATCCCAGTGGGGTATAGTTTGTAATTCAAAAAGGGAGACGAATCGACCTATTTGTTTCCGATGATTTATAAAAGATTCGATTTGAACGGAATGTAAAATTCCCATGGCGAGCAACTCTGCTTCGGTAGCCTCGTTGATATCGAGCGGATTTTGTTGGTAATAATTGAGTATACCTTGTTTTTCCTCGGTCAGTTCCGTGGCTTGTTGGGCCGAAAGCCAAAAAGGGAATAGCCAATAAATAAAAATGAGCCGTTTCAAGTTTTTTTCTTGAAACTAGCTCATGGAAGGTTATTCTTTTGCTAGAAAACTGATAATGAAAATCAGTTAACTGAATTTTCGCTCGATGAGTAACATGAGTTCTTGCGTTGCAGATGATTCTTCAAAAGGATATCGTTCGGCAACTTCGCTTCTCCAGTGGGATGCGCTTGCTTCGAAGTCAATAAATTCAATGAATTGGCTGAATCGCTCCGCATTACCATCAAATAATTCTTGGATGAAATTCAAGCGCTGAAACAAGGAAATACTTTCCGCTAAAGAGGAAGTCATTTGATTGGCAACCATATTCTTTAACGAATGATCATCCACTTGAATCGTGTCCAGTACTTTTTCGCCCGTTGAATCAGCCAGCATCTCTTGAATGCTTTGCGGTTTATTTTCATCCGGGTTTAATTCGCTTACATCAGGTAATTCATTCGATACCTCAAAATAGTCTGGCGTCGTTTGTGAGGTTAATTCTAGAACAGGTTCTTCCCAAGCAACCGCTTGAAGGTCATCTTCTTCAATTTCTATAACGGGGCTGAGGTCTTCCTCTTCCTCCTCAGGCAAATCTTCCAATGAATCCGATGGACGTTCAAAAAACACTTCAGCATTCAGTAAATCAGCAAAGCTTGGTACTTCGGGTTGAGCAGATTCGATTTGTCCACCCAATGCTGCAATCCAATCCATCCAAATCTGCTCGGGCAATTGCACTTGCATTAATAGTGTTTGTGCAATAGAATTCCATTTTTCTTGCATGCGGAGATTAGACCAATCAAAATTGGGCAGTTTTTCTACAAGCATTTCACTGGTTAACTGTTGCAATAATTCTGCTTGAATAGTCGCGAGAATCATGGGGTCACAGTCGAACGAAAGTACTTCTTGAAAACTCAAAGTTTGACCTTGATTGTTCCAGTAGTGTAAGAAAATATTAGGTTTCATACGCTTATTGGTTGATTTTTAGCGCTTCGCAGGCTTTCATAGCTGCATTTTGTTCCGCTTTTTTCTTAGAATATCCTTTGCCTTCGGCAATTTTTTCGTTTTCGATGAGTACGAAAGCCGTAAATTCTTTGTTATGATGTACGCCTTCTTCATCCAGGGTAAACTGAACTTTTTTGCCTTCTTTCTGCGCCCATTCGATCAGGATTGACTTGAAGTTGGGGTTGTTTTGAACGACCGTATCCAAATCAAAATACTGAGTAAGTATTTTTTGCGTGATGAATTTTTGGGTAAAACTAAAGCCCTTGTCTAAATAGACAGCACCAATAAATGCTTCTAAAGCGTCTCCATACATACTGGAACGAGAAAGCGAGGTTTTGCGTTGGTTTTCGTATTCAATGACTTCCTCAAGGCCTAATTTTCGGCCGAGGACATTTAATGACTCCCGACTCACCATTCGAGAGCGAATTTCGGTTAGGAAGCCCTCGTCTTTGAAAGGGAATTTTTTGAATAAGTAAGCTGCGGTAATCATGCCTAGCACGGAGTCCCCAAGAAATTCCAAACGTTCGTTGGACTCTTTGTAAGATTTTGAGACAGATTCTTTTGAGGCCGAGGCATGTAAAAAGGCTAATCGGTATAATTCTAGATTAGACGGATTAGCCCCTATCAGGTGTTTAACTGATTTATAAAGGTGTTTCTCGCGTTCATCTTGGGAATGTAAGCCGAACCAGGTCAACGGAGAAAATAACTTCATAAACTAAATTTTTCTAAAGATGACAGTTGCATTGTGGCCACCAAAACCGAAGCCATTGCTTAATGCAACATCAATTTTACGTGCTTTACCCACGTTTTCCGTTAAGTCAATCCGCTGATCAATTTCTGGATCACGGTTGAATACGTTAATGGTAGGAGGGACGAATTGATTTTTGATTGCTAGGACAGATGCAACAGCCTCAACAGCTCCTGCTCCTCCTAATAAGTGACCTGTCATTGATTTCGTAGAAGAAATAGCCATGTTGTAGGCGTGTTCTCCAAAGCAATCAACGATGGCTTTAATTTCTTGTGGATCACCAATCGGTGTTGATGTTCCGTGCGTATTGATGTAATCAACCTCTTCAGGTTTGATTTGAGCATCTTCTAATGCGTCTTGCATCGACAATAAAGCGCCGTATCCATCTGGATGTGGAGCCGTAATGTGGTATGCGTCAGATGAGAAACCTCCACCAATTAATTCCGCGTAGATTTTCGCACCGCGTGCTTTTGCGTGTTCATATTCTTCAAGAACCAATGCCCCTGCGCCTTCTCCTACGACAAAACCATCACGGTCTATATCATAAGGACGAGAAGCTGTAGCGGGATCATCATTACGTGTCGACATGGCGTGCATCGCTGTAAACCCACCAACCGATGCGATGGTTACAGGAGCTTCAGAGCCTCCGGTGATACAAACATGCACACGACCCGTACGGATGTAATTGAATGCGTCAATAATTGCATTGTTTGCGGATGAACAAGCCGAAACGGTTACGTAATTTGGTCCACGGAATCCATTACGAATGGAAATTTGTCCTGAGCTTGAATCTGCAATCATTTTTGGAATAAAGAATGGATTGATTTTAGGCGTTCCATCACCTTTACCAAAATAGATCATTTCATCTTCGAAAGTTTTTAATCCTCCGATTCCTGATCCCCAAATAACGCCCACCTTATTCAAGTTTAATTTCTCCATATCAAATGCAGCATCAGCAATGGCTTCGTCAGAAGCAATAACCGCATATTGCGTGAATGGATCCATTTTACGGGCCTCTTTGGTATTAATGTAGTCTTCTACTTTGAAGTCTTTCAACTCACAAGCAAAGCGCGTTTTGAATTTTTCAGCATCAAATCGAGTAATGGGTGCACAACCACTTTTACCAGCGGCTAAGCCTTCCCAAAAGGCATCAACTGTATTTCCAATTGGTGTAAGAGCACCTAGGCCCGTCACAACTACGCGTTTTAACTCCATGTGTTAATTTAATAGACTTTGTAAAAATAAAAAATGTCAATTAGTAACGGTTCAACTGAGGAAAAATCCTTAGGAATTACCAGGTACTAATTGACATCATTATGATCGTGTGATTCGATTACTTTGCGTTTTCTTCCAAGTAAGCAACTGCTTGGCCTACTGTTTGGATGTTTTCAGCTTGGTCATCTGGGATAGAAACATTGAATTCTTTTTCAAATTCCATGATCAATTCTACCGTGTCTAAGGAGTCAGCTCCCAAATCGTTTGTGAAAGACGCCTCAGTTGTAACTTCTGATGCTTCTACACCTAACTTCTCAACGATGATGCTTTTTACTTTTTCTGCAATATCTGACATTTTATAAATATTTTGGGGTTCAAAAACGATGCAAAGATTAGAATTAAAAGTTAGAATATCAAACAAATTTTATTCCATTTTGCACTTTAAAAATATTAATTGTAATAATAATAATTCTTTTGGTAAAAAACTTATGTGGTCTATCCTGTTTTCTTTTAAAAACAGAGTGAAGCTGCTCCTAAAAGGCCTGCATCGTTACCTAATAAAGCTTTCTTAATATTTAATTTTTCTAAGTATGCAGGGGTCAACCAGTAGTTTAATTGGCGTTCCATGCTCGGTAAAATAAAGTCATATGATGCGGAAAGTCCCCCTCCGATGAAGATATTTTTGATATCTAAAATACGAATCAATGAAACGAGCATATCGCCTAATAAACTTCCTACCTCATCCCAGATAGCTAATGCCAATGCATCTCCCTCTTCAGCCGCAACAACTAGAGCTGTCGTAGAGATGGTACCATCATCCGCTAACACGGTTTGACCTTTATAGTTAGCACGCATTTCAGTCGCTAGTTGCAATAATTCTTTTTTACCCACATTACGTTCTAATACTTTTCCATTTTTCGAAGGTACGTGGCCGGGTTCCATGGCATTACCATCTCCGCCTAAGAAAATCTTCCGGTCAATGATGGCAGCTCCACCTACGCCTGTTCCTAAGGTAATGAAGATGAAATCTTCTGGCATCGTATTTTTTTCTGGAGAGAAATAGAATTCGCCCAATGCTGCTGCATTAGCATCATTTTCCATGAAAAATTCGTGTTCTGGGAAACGTTTCTCCAACATTTCAATCATGGGGGAACCGTCGATTTCCGGAATGGCTGTGATTTCAATCAACGTACGGCGGTTCTTTGTCAGAATACCTGGTAGGCCAATGCCAATCTTTTTGACATTTTTATGCTGGTATAACTGCAAGGCAATTGCATCTGCTAAACGCTCTAAAAAATGGTGTGATTCACGCCAAGTAGCGGTATCGTAGCTTTGGAAATTGCTGATTTGGCCGGTGTCCGAATGAACGATGCCCATTTTAACGCCGGTACCTCCTACGTCAATTCCTAAATATTCTGCTGCTGCCATAGTATCCTATTAAATTGAAGGACTAATTTCTTGATTTTTCATGGCAATTTCAAATCTGATAGGAACTCAATTGTAAATTCGCTCCAATTTTTCCATGATTTGCGCGACGGCAGGGCAGATGAGCGCATTCTTTTGAGTGAGATTCATGATGCCCAACATGTTTTTGCGGTCGGTGTGGGGATATTCCCGACAAGCCTTTGGGCGGTGTTCGTAAATTTGGCAGGTATTGTCTTCCAATGTTAGAAAGGGACAGGGAGCCGCTGGGTAGACCCAATCACCATCCGCGTCTTTAATCAAGTATTGATCCAAGAATGGCGCCACTTTCATTTTCAATAGATGTGCCACGCGTTGAATATCCGTTTCATTCCACATAGGACTTGTCGTTTTGCAACAATTTCCACAGGTTAAACAATCCAAATTTTCAAATACTTGTTCATGTGCCTTCTCAAATTGCATATCCAAATCCCTCGGCTTTTTCGCCTTGATTCGTTGGAATACTTTTTTGAAATGCGGGTCTTTGGGCATGATTAGAAGTCGGCATGAAAACAAGCCCGACAACGTGCTTGATAGGATTCTGTTTCGCCGAGTAAAACCGTTTCTTCTTTGTCGACGATGCGGTAAGAATAATGTGCCACGGCACCACATTGTACGCAAACTGCGTGCACTTTCGTGACATACTCGGCAATGGCCATTAATTTAGGCATGGGGCCGAATGGGTTCCCTTTGAAGTCCATATCAAGACCTGCGATAATCACACGTTTGCCTTGATTGGCCAGGGCATCTACAACCTCTACGATTGAGTCATCGAAAAACTGTACCTCATCCAAACCTACAACATCGCAATCTCCCGCTAATAATAGGATTTCACCAGCACTTAAAACAGGCGTGGAGCGGATGGAATTTTGATTATGGGAAACGATGTCTTCGTCGTGGTAACGTGTATCGGATGCGGGTTTAAAAATCTCCACGCGCAATTGAGCGATTTTGGCACGTTTCAGTCGGCGAATTAATTCCTCCGTTTTACCAGAAAACATTGAGCCACAAACGACTTCAATCCAGCCCAGGGCGGGAAATTTTTGATTAGATTTGGAATGGGTGGGTTCTAAAAACAAGGGCGTAAAAAGCCCCTGAAATTGCATTCAGGGGCCATCAAATTAAGTTTTACTTCGAAGAAAAGGTAGCTGAGAAGAATTCGCGGTTCATACGTGCGATATTCTCTAACGAAATGCCTTTAGGACATTCAGCCTCGCAAGCACCTGTGTTTGAACAAGCCCCGAAACCTTCTTCGTCCATTTGAGCAACCATCGCTTCAGCGCGTTTCGCAGCTTCTACTTTACCTTGCGGTAATAAGGCTAATTGCGAAATTTTAGCGGATGTAAACAACATTGCAGATGCATTTTTACAAGCGGCAACACAAGCCCCACATCCGATGCAAGCAGCTGCTGCGAAAGCATCATCTGCATCTTCTTTTGGAATAGGCAAGTTGTTTGCATCTTGTGCATTACCTGTATTTACAGAAACGAATCCACCTGCCGCGATAATGCGGTCAAAGGCAGAACGATTCACAACTAAGTCTTTGATCACTGGGAAAGCGCTTGCTCTCCAAGGTTCAACCGTGATGGTTTCACCATCTTGGAAAGAACGCATGTGCAATTGGCAAGTTGTAACCCCACGGTTCGGTCCATGTGGACGGCCGTTGATGTACATGGAGCACATACCGCAAATACCTTCGCGGCAATCGTGGTCAAATGCAATTGGATCATCTCCTTCTTCGATCAAACGGTTGTTTAACACGTCAATCATTTCCAAAAATGACATATCTGTGGAGATGCCACTCACTTGGTAAGTTTCGAATTTACCAGCGACGTTCGCATTTTTTTGTCTCCAAATTTTGAGTGTCAGGTTTAAATGTCCTTCCATTGTATCGAATTATTTATAAGATCTCTGAGCAATTTTGATATTTTCGTATTTCAATTCTTCCTTGTGTAGTTCGAATTTTCCATCTCCTTTGTTTTCCCAAGCAGCTACGTATGCGAAATTTTCATCGTCACGTAATGCTTCACCATCTTCAGTTTGGAATTCCTCACGGAAGTGACCTCCACAACTTTCGTTGCGGTTCAAGGCATCGATACACATTAATTCGCCTAATTCTAAGAAATCAGCCACACGTGCAGCTTTCTCTAATTCAGGATTCAAGTTGTCTAACTCGCCTGGAATACGAACGTTCGACCAGAATTCTTTCTGTAATGCTTGAATTTCAGCGATTGCTTCTTTCAAGCCTTTTTCATTACGCGCCATTCCGCATTTGTTCCACATAATTAAACCTAATTTTTTGTGGAAGTAATCGACTGGTTTGGTTCCTTTGATATTCATCAATTTCTCCAATTGACCACGTACTTCTTTTTCCGCTGCCACAAATGGCTCAGAATCCGTCGACATCGCTGGCGTGCGGATTTCAGATGCTAGGTAGTTTCCAATTGTGTAAGGGATGACGAAGTAGCCATCTGCTAAACCTTGCATCAAGGCTGATGCTCCTAAACGGTTCGCACCGTGATCCGAGAAGTTTGCTTCTCCTAAGGCATATAAACCTGGAATTGTTGTCATCAAGTTGTAATCAACCCAAAGACCTCCCATCGTATAGTGAACCGCCGGATAGATACGCATGGGCAATTCGTATGGATTCTCACCCGTGATTTGCTTGTACATATCGAATAAGTTACCGTATTTCTCTTTCACAACTTCCTTACCCATCGCTTGAATTTCTTCATCGGATGGATTGTGAAGGTTACGCTTGTTTGCTTCTCCTTTACCGTAACGGATGATGGCAGCAGCAAAATCTAAGTAAACGGCCATTTTAGAGGCTCCTACTCCATAACCTGCATCACAACGCTCTTTCGCGGCACGTGATGCAATATCACGAGGTACTAAGTTACCAAACGCAGGGTAACGACGCTCTAAGTAATAATCTCTTTCCTCTTCAGGAATGTCAATCGCCTTGCGCGTATCGTTTTGTTTCTTAGGAACCCAAATACGTCCGTCATTACGAAGTGACTCCGACATCAACGTTAACTTGGATTGGTGATCGCCTGAAACTGGAATACATGTTGGGTGAATTTGTGTGTAACATGGATTCGCGAAGAAGGCGCCTTTTTTGTGCGCTTTCCAAGCGGCTGTTACGTTTGAGCCCATCGCGTTTGTTGACAGATAAAATACGTTTCCGTATCCGCCTGTACATAACAAAACAGCATGACCAAAATGTCTTTCTAGTTTGCCTGAAACCAGGTCACGTGCAATAATACCACGTGCTTTGCCATCGACCATCACAACGTCCAACATCTCATGACGTGCGAATAATTCTACATTACCCATACCCACTTGGCGTTGCAAGGCTGAATAAGCACCTAGCAATAATTGTTGGCCTGTTTGTCCAGCCGCATAGAACGTACGTTGTACCTGCGTACCACCGAATGAACGGTTTGAAAGTAATCCGCCATATTCACGCGCAAAAGGAACACCTTGTGCAACACATTGGTCGATGATATTTCCAGACACTTCTGCTAAACGATGTACGTTTGCCTCCCTTGCACGGTAATCCCCCCCCTTAATGGTATCGTAGAACAAACGGAAAACAGAGTCACCGTCATTTTGATAGTTTTTGGCAGCATTGATACCTCCTTGTGCAGCGATCGAGTGCGCACGACGAGGAGAATCTTGGAAGCAAAATACTTTTACTTTATATCCTAACTCAGCTAATGAGGCTGCTGCAGAAGCACCGGCTAAACCTGAACCAACAATCACAATTTCAAGTGAACGTTTATTAGCTGGGTTAACTAAAGGTACGCTTGAGCGGTACTTGGTCCATTTTTCGGCCAGCGAACCTTCTGGAATTTTAGCATCTAATTTTGTCATAATTGTATCAGCTGAGGAATTATTGAATCAAATTGAAATAGAAGGCGATAGGCATTGCAGCAAAAGCAGCAGCAATGATGATCGAATAAATCGCACCAATTGCCTTGATGGTTGGAGTATATTTGGGGTGATTCCAACCAATTGTTTGGAATGCACTTTGGAAACCATGTAACAAGTGGTAGCCTAAGGAAATACAACCTAATACATAAATCGCCACAACGATTGGACTTTCAAAAACCACTTGCATTTCATTGTATAGCGTATGCGCTTCTGTCAAATTGTTAGTTAAGCGTGAGAAATACCAGAAATGCTTTAAGTGAATAATTAAGAACAACAGCAACAATGTACCTAAAAGACCCATCGAACGGGAGTACCATTTGCTGTTGGCCGCGCCGTCCACCACGGCATAAGCGACTGGGCGTTTCTTCTTGTTGTCGAACCAAAGGCGCAGGCCGTCGAAGATGTGCAACAATAATCCGCCAAACAAAACGATTTCCATTGTACGGATGATTGGATTGTGTGCCATAAATTCAGCACCTTCATTAAAGGTAACACCACCATCATTCAAGAAGATGGTTGCATTCAAACCGCAGTGAATTAATAGGAAGCTAATCAAAAATAGGCCTGTAATTGCCATGAGAAGCTTTTTTCCAAGGGATGAATTAAGAGATTTTGCTAGCCAAGCCATAAATTAGGTTATTAGATTTAGTTAAAATATTCAGAGCGATCGAACAATAAGAACTGTGCTACTGAATTTTAGCCTTCAAAACTACAATCCAATCGCTTGTCAATCAAATTAATCGCGTAAAAAAATGGTTTTTTTTACGATTTTAATTTTGCCTTAGTAACTTGCTAACTGACACAAATGTTTTATGCGGAAATATATTTTAATCATCTTCATGCTCGTTTTTTCGGTAAGTGCTGCTTGGGCCACACACTTAAAGGGAGGTGAAATTACAGTTAGGCGAATTTCAGATAAAACATTGACTTATGAATTTACATTGACGACCTACACTGAAAACAATCGGGCGAATCAGGATCAAGTTGATGTCAATTTTTGCTTTGGTGATGGATCAGCCATTATTAAGGCCAAACGTTGTTGCGGAACACCTGTAGATATCGGTAATGGTACACTTAAAAATGTATATAAAGTAGAATATACTTATCCCGCTCCTGCACTCTTTTACAAGGTGTCTGTGGCTATTCCGAATCGAAACGATGGGGTACGTAACATGACCCGTTCTGTCGAGGTGCCATTTTATGTTGAGACCATCTTTTCTATCAATTCAGGTTTAGGTCAAAATTCAACTCCTTTGTTGTTAAATCCTGCGGTTGACTTAACTGCTGTAGTAGGCCAACCCTTTATTCACAATCCCAATGCCGTGGATGCGGAAGGGGATAGTTTGGCTTATCGATTATCTGTATCACGTACGGGTGATTCGGAGACATGTAATCCGACGAGTCGGGGAATCACAGCACCTAATTTTAGACAACCGAATGAGGTGTCTGCATCGCCATCTAGTTTTTCAATTAATCCGATATCAGGCGATCTGCTTTGGGATGCCCCACAAGAATTAGGTCTATATAATTGTGCTTTCATTATTGAGGAATGGAGAAATGGGGTGAAGATTTCTGAGACGGTGCGTGATATGCAAATCGAGGTAAAGGATGTGGATAATAAAGCGCCTAAACTAACTGTTCCACCAGATGTTTGTGTACAGGCGGGTGCTTTAATTAATGAGAGTATTACGGCAACGGATGTCCCATCGAAGACAGGGCGTGTGGATCCTTTGACTATTTATAGTTTTGGTAATGTATATGCGATGGATTCGGTTTATGCTGTCAAACAACCTTTTGCTACTTTTGCTTCGATTGCTAAACAGAATTCCCCTGCGAAGGCGACGTTTCGATGGCAGACTGCCTGCCAACATATTCGTAAGGAAACCTATGATGTACTTTTTAAAGTTGAGGACAATCCGCCAATCACGGTAGGGAATGGGGTAAAACTGGTGGATTCAAAGCTTTGGAAGATTCAAGTTATTGCGCCGGCGCCCAAAGGATTAAAAGTTGTGTTACAAGGTGCCAATGCTTTGTTGGCGTGGAATTCATTTTCCTGTGCTTTGCCGGGTGCCAAAACTATTATCTACCGTCGGACAGGTGCTTGTAGTCCTGTAGTAAATGCTAGCTGTGCCACGGGAATGACGGCTACAGGTTTTGTGAAAATTGGGGAAGTGGGGATCGATGTTACTACATTTACAGATAAGAATGGGGGAGAGGGATTATTGAAGAATACCAATTATTCGTATGTTTTGGTGGTAGAATTTCAAAATTCGAAAGGGCTTGTGAATTACAGTCCCATGTCTGAGTCGATTTGCGCATTTATTCCTTCTACGGCACCTTTGATGACGCAAGCGAGTGTACTAAAAACAGATGTGTCCGAAGGTGAAATTCAGGTGCGGTGGACGAAACCTTTAAAATTAGATACGTCTGTTTACAGGGCGCCTTATCAATATCGTGTCAAACGAGCAGAGGGACAAACAGGTACTCAATTTGCGGAGGTAGGTGTGACAACGGATACACTGTTTGTGGATAAGACGTTGAATACAACAGATAAGGCTTATCGTTATCAAGTTGATTTTTATTATACAGCTCATGGGAATTTAAAATTTTTAGATAGCCCAGCACCTGCAAGTTCTGTTCGATTACAAGCGCAAACGGCTGTTAAATCCGTGAAATTAACTTGGACTGCTATGGTGCCTTGGTCGAATGACTTTCAGGTTCATCGTGTTTATCGGGAAACGTATAAAGGTTCAGGAAAGTTTAATCAGATATCGGATGTCTCGGTTGCGGGGCCAGGAACGTATCAATTTACAGATATCGGGACGGATTTTATTCCGGCGGATGGGAAATTCGATGTGTCACTTTCGGCGGATTCAACCTATTGTTATTATGTCCAGACAGTAGGTCGGTATGGAGAAGGCTTACCTGCGATGCGCATTGAAAATGCATCTCAAAAGGTATGCTTGAAACCATTAGCCGTCTTAAGCACGCCTTGTGCACCTATTTTAGAAGTGTCAGTTCCTGATTGTGGCATTCAAACATCGAATTGTGAATCGATTATGGTATCTAATGTGCTGAGTTGGAAAGCCGTTGTTTCTGGCACCTGTGATCCCAACATTGAAAAGTATCGAGTTTATGGGGCGAAGTCGGCCTCAGACCCATTTGTTAAATTGGTAGAGACTGAAAACCTGTCATATGTTGATAAGAATCTATTATCGCATATCGCGTGTTATTATGTTGTGGCCGTGAATTCATCGGGAGTAGAAAGTCCTAAAAGTAATGTTGTTTGTGTGGATAATTGTCCTTCTTTTGATTTACCGAATTTATTTAGCCCGAATGGGGATGGAAAGAATGACGTTTTTCAAGCCATGTATTGTCCTCGATTTGTCAAACAGGTAAAAGCCAAAATAGTAGATCGTTATGGGCTTTTAGTGTATGAATATGCAGGTGCATTAAATGGATTTGGTTGGAACGGTCGTTCGATGAGTGGGCAGGCGCTTGCATCGGGAACTTATTTTTACACGGTGGATATTGACTTTGATGTGGTCGATGCAACAAAGGCAAAGAAACAATTAAAGGGTTGGTTAGAACTTGTTAAATAAGATGTTGGTAATCATTGACGGGGACTGTACTTTTTGCCTTTGGGCATCCAAACTCTTACGTCGTTTATGTAAGCCAGGTTTGGATATTTTGCCATTAGGGAGTGTAGGGGATGAAGTTTTAATACATTGGTCTATGAATCCGCTTTGGTCCATTGATAGTATCAAAGTTATTTCAGCGGGAAAATTGTACATTAAATCGAAGGCTGTTTCGGTGGTTTTGCGGAAGGCACGCTGGTATGCACAGCCTTTGCGAATGATTTTTTTGTTGCCAGATAGTTGGTTAGACTTGGGCTATGATTGGGTGGCGCGCCATCGGAAATCGCAAGCATGCGATTTTGTAATTAAAAAAGATTAATCCAGTTGAAAATGGGGACGTGGTAAAGTTTTAGCAGAAGTGTGTAAGTTGGAAGTAGCAAATTGATTACTGCAATGACCATCACAAAAAGCCGATTGTTTTCTTTTTGCGTGGAATTTTTACTTAATAGTTGATAGAAGATTAATATTAAAGGGAATCCATAAGCTAGACTTCTAGTCACATCTTCGACTGCAAAGGAAATGACAATAATTAACGAAAATATACTGATGTAGATGAAGGCAAACAGCCATTTTTTTGTTTTGAAAAATTGGCTAATTGCTAAGAAAATCAGTAAATAATTCAATTTTAGCGCAGAAAAGACGGCTCCTGGAATTTTCAATCCGAATCTAAAGGCTGTAAATAATATAATGCCGCTACCTTTTCCAGCAGGAGTGAACAAGTTGAAGTTCAGGTAGAGAATAATTCGAGAAAGTATATATAGGAATATTGCAAGAGCTAAATACCCAAAGGTGCGATTGTTAATAATTGATTTCATGTATCCCTTTGTATTGTCAAGCTTATCTATGATAATGATTGCAGCCGAGGGAATTACACTGCGTTCATCAACAAAATACGTCAACAATAAAATCGGGATAAGTATCCAGTTTTTTCGAAAGAAAAAAGCAGCAATTAATCCTAGAAATGCATAAGAATCATAAAAAAAAGTATCGTAAGTAAATGAGTTCCCCACATAGGTTCCCAATAGAGTTAATGTTGCCCAAAAAGAAATAATACGGTCTTTGCTAAGCTCGGTAATTGTTTTTAAACAAATAAAAATAAATATAGGAAATAGTAGGAGTGCTTGAAGATAAAATAATTTGATTGCCTCCACATGTAATACTTTCCCAAGTAGGTAAGGCGTAATTCTTAACTCTCTTTTGCGGAGGTGATCTCCGACATGTAAGTTATTGAAAGCTTTAAATGGATTTTGAATTTTGGCATTCACAAAATTTTGAATAGTATGGTCTTGTGATAGCCATGCGCCGGATGTCCTTTTGTAGATTATTTCGGGAAAATAGATGAAGGAAAAACACGCAAAAATGATCAAGGTAAGTTTTAAGATTCCCCAATTTGAATCAAAACAGTTATTTATTTTTTGATTGAATTTGCTCTGTATGGCGATTAAATTGGGTAACATGCTGATTATTTTGTACGCTCAAGTGGCTTAACCGTCTTGAAATAAGAATCCAATAAAGCTTCTCCCCATTTATTTGCAGCAAATTCAATTCCTTTAAAATTGAAGTGCGTTCCGTCATATCTGAATGTGGGCTCCGTGAGTGACTCTAAATCTGCACCAACGATTGTGTTGGGAATTTCATTTAAAATTCTTTTTTGTGCAGCGCGTACTTTAACCTCCTTTTCATTATCTGAACCTCTATTGCATTTGGCCACAAAAAAGGTCAAATCGGGCATGTTTAATAAATCCCTAGTTTTTTTCATGTATAGTTTGGTGCCCTCTACGATTTCATCTTGGGTAAGGTTGATATCGTTTTCGCCATGCATAACCAATATCCCCCGAAGCCCTGTTTTGGGGAAGTCATTTAATATTCTGTTCTCGAAAAACTGATATGGGTATCGATTTTTCCAATCAAATATGGGGCTTTCAAAAGGAAGTCCCCAGGCCGAGTTTCCCCATTGTAATGAGCTAGAGCCACCAATTCCTGTATTATATATCCGAATCGGGACGTTTAGTCGTGTTTTTAATATGTCTCCTAATCTTCCCCAAAAAGCATTTCTGCCACCCTCCCAGGTTACGACTTCACACCATTGTTTATCAAATAAGTCGATATTATATGGGTCTTGTCCTTCCGCCAATGAATGTCCAACAATGGCAAAAACTTCACCTACTTTAAAGTTCCAAAGCATTAAGGTATCTTCTAATACTTGGTTAGAATTTTCGATTATGACCTGTGGGTAATAACCGCCACCTTTTAAGACGAAACTGCCACTGAATTTATTACCTCCGTCATTAGTCAGGGGTAACCACCCTGTCTCTTGACCACCTAGGAAGTTTTTGAATTTGATTTTGGCTGAGGTGAATGTAGCATTTGTGCTACCTGTGATAAAAATTTCACCTTCATTATTGTTATTTCGTTGGACAAATTTCCGACAATTTGCGATGTCAAAGGTAACTTGGGTGCCTGTATCAACAGGTTTGGGAGTTATATTTTGAGTTTCACATGCTAAAAGCAGGATGAAAGAAGGAAGGCTAATGAAAAATAGATGAATGTATTTATTCATTTGTATTATTGGGTTTCAAAATGGGATGTCAAACCACTTTGATTATATTTGTCGCTTGAATTAATGTCAAAATTATAAAAAAAATAACAAATGAAAGCATATGTTTTCCCAGGTCAAGGTTCTCAATTTCCAGGAATGGCAAAGGATCTATATGAAAATTACGCTGCAGCTAAATCCATTGTCGATGAAGCGGATGCTATATTAGGCTTTTCGCTGTCTGAAATTATGTTTTCGGGTACAGAGGAAGAGTTGAAGCAAACGCGCGTAACGCAGCCGGCTATTTATTTACATGCTGTTTTAGTCGCGAAATTGGGAAAGGATTTTGCTCCAGCGGTTGTGGCAGGGCACTCTTTGGGTGAATTTTCTGCTTTAGTAGCCGCAGGTGGTTTGGCTTGGCAAGATGGATTGCAATTAGTGTACAAACGTGCTCTAGCCATGCAAAAGGCTTGTGAAATTCAGCCGAGTACGATGGCTGCCGTTTTAGGATTGCCGGATGCAACGATTGAAGATATTTGTGCGGCTTATGGGCCTGCTGTAGTTGCGGCAAATTATAATTGTCCTGGTCAGGTAGTTATCTCGGGTTCAGTAGAAGGTATTGAGGCGGTAGGTATTCAATTGAAAGAAGCTGGAGCGAAGCGTGTATTGACACTACCCGTAGGTGGTGCATTTCACTCGCCGTTCATGGAACCTGCGCGCGTTGAATTAGCAGCGGCGATCGAGGCAACAGAGGTTTTGAGACCTATTTGTCCGATTGTTCAAAATGTGAATGCCAAAGCTTCGCAAGATCCTGCGGAAATCAAGGCGAATTTGATTGCTCAGTTAACCGGTGCGGTTCGTTGGACACAGTCGGTCGAAACCATGGTGGCCATGGGAGCTACTGAATTTATTGAATGTGGGCCAGGCAAAGTATTGCAAGGATTGGTTAAGAAAATCCATGGGGAGGCTTTGGTGGCTTCCATGGAACTTGTTTAATTTGTTGATTATGAGGAGTTAGGTTTCTCGCGCAATAAATAATTTGATTTTTTTTAAGCGATGTTTGATTTTTTGGGAGCGAGGCCTTACTTTTGCATCACAATTTGGTATTGACCTATGGTGTAATGGTAACACACCAGTTTTTGGTTCTGGTTTTCTAGGTTCGAGTCCTGGTAGGTCAACACAGAAAAAGCTCATCGTTATGATGAGCTTTTTTGATTTATATCTCCCCCAGTTTTTCATACGAAAGTATCATCGATCGCACATTGTGGTAATTGATTTTCCAATTATGCGCCATGTGTCGCCAGATGGGTTCACCCTCACGGGTCATCAGCGGCCACCATTCACCCGTGTTGCGGTTAATCATCTTATCGAAGACAAAACGATGTACCTGCTTATGAGCCTCCAAGAAGCGTTCATCTTTTGTTAATTTGTAAGCATCCAGCATCCCAATCAGCATTTCAGCTTGTTGCCAAAATTCTTTTTCATGATCCGTCGCTTCGCCCGTATGAGAACCTTCCACAAAGACGCCCCCATGTTCCCAGTCGATGCCATGGTCTAAGGCATGGTAAAACGCTTTTTCTAAATTTGGGCGGTATTTTTCGAGGTCAAAGCCGCCGATTCTGATGGCATGCATCAGGAGCCAACCGAATTCTGCATTGTGTCCGTAGGAGGTATTGTCGGTCGAGGAGGCTTTTTGACCCCCATCGGCGAAGCGATCCCAACCCCAAACTACGTCGAATTTGATTTGAGGGGCGACCGACCAATCTGCCCAAAACTGCGGGATTCCAGTTCCTGTGACGGGGTGCATGATTTTATGGATGAGAATTTCGATGACTTCTTCCAACTTCCGACGGTGTAATTCCTTCCCACTCGCTTCATAAAGCGTCGTGAAGGCTTCCATCAAATGCATGTGGACGTCGAGTGTCTTGCGATCTCCGCCGGGAGAGCCTGGGCCCATTAGCGACCAATCTTCGGCGAAAAATTCCCAATAGCCACCATGATAAGTATCAACGGCATGTTTTTGCAAGAGGTCGAAAACCTTTTCCGCATAAGCAAGGCCGATGGGATCGCCTGAGGCGAGGGTATATTCGCTTAAACTGTAAATGACAAAGGAATGTCCGTAGCCGATTTTTTGTTTATTCAAGGGATTGCCTGAACGGTCAACCATCCAATAGAAGCCGCTATGTGTGGCATCCCACATGTGATCTAGTAAAAATTTGACACCGTTTTGGGCCATTTCAAGCATGATGGGCCCTCCAAATCCGTGGCGATATGCCTGTGAATAGGTAAAGATGGAACGAGTTTGCGCGATGAGTGATTTCTCGTCGTCTCCCGCATCATTCCCGAATTCATCGAAATGCGTGATGAATCCTCCATGCTTTGGGTCGATTGTCCGTTTAATCCAAAAGGGTAATAAAGCGTTTTCGGTATAATCTTTAATTTCTTGTTGCATGGTTTGTAAGGATTATTTCTTGTGGATTTGCACTGCCGGTTTCACCTAATTTGTGGATGGAAACATGGACAGCTAAACTGGCGAATTGGCAGGATTCTGGAATGCTAGCACCTGCTGCTCGGGCTGCACTGAATGCTGCGACGACCATGTCTCCGGCACCTACCGTGTCGATGGGGCCATGTTTAGGGATGGCTTTCTCCCAATGAAAATCTGTAGGGGAGGCATAGATCATGCCATGTTCTCCTAAAGTTACGAGCACGGGTTTTTGCCTAGTAGAAACCCATTGTTTGATTGCTTCTTCCCAATTATTCGTTTTGCCAATGATCTTCGTTAATTCAGCCTCATTAACTTTTAAGAGTGTTTGTGTCGCATATTTTCCGAGACTACGCAAGTCGGCAATGCAAGCATCACCTACGAACTTTTGGAGGTATTCTATTGTTGCTTGATTCAACAAGGGATTCTGAAATTGTTCATTAATGACAATCCAGTCGTATTGACTCGCATGAATGGCTAATTCATGTATAACATCAATCGAAAATTCTTGAAATCGATCATTCCGCGTGCCAAAATCCAGTCGGCTTTGTTCAATGCCCGCCTCCATGGGTTTGCTGTATGTGGGGGTATCGATGCTGTTTTTAACACGAAGTTGTTTGGAATTAATTTGGAGTTGATGCGCTAGGTGTTCCATTTCTCTTCCAAAAACATCATTTCCTCGTATCCCAAAAGCATCCACCTGAACACCCAAACAAGCTAGATTTTTGGCTACATTTCCTGCTCCGCCCAGATAGGTTTTGGGTCTTGAGGCATGTTGGACAGTTTTCCCCGTTTCTACAGATATTTCATCCGATTGTGCGGCCAATTCAAAATAGAAATCCAAAGCATAGTCACCGATAACCGCCATGTGGAGTGAGCTGATTTTAGCCAATAGGGCTTCCAATCGCTGGGAATTCATGTTGATAGGTTTAGTGGCTGAAATGTACAAAAAAAATGAGTTCAGGCAAATAGGGGCTTCCCACCCTGTTAGCGTTTGTCTTAGCTTTGGCAATCCTTTGAGGTTTGCCAAAGCTACGCCGTTCGGATGAAAATTGGACTTGAGAAACTGATAATTTCTCATTAATTTTATTCTTCTATTTACCCTAAATTTATTCCGTTTTGGCATTAATTAAATCTATTTCTGGCATTCGTGGTACCATCGGTGGGAAACCTGGCGATGGACTTAGTCCCATTGATGTGGTGACTTTCGCTGCCGCTTATGGTGCTTGGTTGAAAAGCACGAATCCAATTTCCAATCAAATCGTTATCGGTCGAGATGCACGAATTTCAGGATCGATGGTTTCCTCTTTGGTTTCCAATACCTTAATCGGCCTGGGAT
>DKIP01000007.1:0-212 GCA_002454335.1 Cytophagaceae bacterium UBA6715
GCGTTTGATATTCCGATAATCCGGGATATGTACAACCAAGGGAAAATCACGAAATCGACCTATATTCTTTGCAATGGCTACAAGCAGCCCTTGTATACGCAATACATTTCGGAATTGATCAACGATGGATTCAATTGCATCCCGGTCTTGGATAATTTAAAGGAAATTGACTTTTACGAGAAGTCGGTGACTGCTGAAAAGGCCAACTTAGC
>DKIP01000007.1:322-6413 GCA_002454335.1 Cytophagaceae bacterium UBA6715
TTAGGAGTTCGTTATTCGGATGTGATTTCCTTGTATGAGGAAAAAATCAAGCCAAATCCGAAGTTTAAGTTGAAGATGTTACACTTCTTCATCAATACGGGGATTAAAGATTCAGCCTATTATTGGTCGGAGCTAAGCCGCTTTATTTACAAATATTGTGAATTAAAGAAGGTTTGCCCTGAATTGGATTCCATTGATTTGGGGGGTGGTTTACCTATACAAACCTCGCTTCAGTTTAATTATGATTACCAAGCGATGGTGGATGAAATTGTGGAATCAATCTCATGGATTTGCAATAAAAACAATGTGCCCGTACCGAATATCTTCACGGAATTCGGTTCCTATACCGTAGGGGAGAGTGGCGCGGTTTTATATGAAATCATTGACCAAAAGTTGCAAAATGATAAAGAGTTGTGGTACATGATCGATGGTTCTTTCATTACGCAATTGCCAGATTCATGGGGCATGAACCAGAAATACATCATGTTGCCGGTTAATAACTGGAGTTCACCCTATCAAAAGGTGAACTTAGGTGGATTGACTTGTGATTCCATGGATTTTTATAACACGGAAGCGCATAGCTCCGATTTATACTTACCGATTTTCGAAGAAGATCAAGAGCGTCAATATGTAGGTTTTTTCCATACAGGAGCTTATCAAGAGTCTCTGGGTGGATATGGTGGAATTCAACATTGTTTGATTCCTGCACCGAAGCACGTGATTGTGGACCGATTGGAAGATGGGACGATTACTACGCGTTTATTCCAGGAGGAGCAAGCGAGCGGTTCGATGCTGCACATTTTAGGTTACAACAATCCTGCGGATAAGACCGTTGCGATCGATGCAAATAATGAAGTGTCAAAAGGAAATCCAAAGAAATTAGCTTCTGTTTAACTCAATATATCATGAAAAAAATTATCGCAATGAGTGTTTTGGCAGGTATGATTTTGAGCTCATGCTCGCAACAAGCCAACTGCCCAGCTTATGGTACCACACGTGCGGATGCTCCTAAGGTAAAAAGAGCTTAATCTTCCGCCCAGTCGAAACTTTTCGTAACGGCTTTTTTCCATTGCTTCCGAAGCTTATCTCTGCTTTCGGCTGGCATGTTTGGCTTCCAGGTATGGGCAATCGCCCAGTTTTTTCGCAAGTCATCCAAGTTTTCCCAATAGCCCACAGCTAGTCCAGCAGCATAAGCAGCACCCAAGGCTGTTGTCTCAATGATTTTCGGGCAAATAACTTCTTCTCCTAAAATATCCGATTGAAATTGCATCAGTAATTGGTTAACAACCATACCCCCATCTACGCGTAAGGAACTAATTGCGATTCCCGCATCTTTCTCCATGGCTTCTAATACCTCCCAAGTTTGGAATGCTGTTGCCTCCAAGGCTGCCCGAGCAATGTGAGATTTATTGATGTAACGTGTTAGTCCTACAAGTACCCCTCGAGCATCTGATTTCCAATAGGGCGCATATAGACCCGAAAACGCTGGGACAAAATAGCATCCACCATTATCATCTACGAGTTTCGCGAGTTTTTCTATATCGGGACTGTTTTTGATGATTCCCAAATTATCACGCAGCCACTGCACAAGTGCTCCCGTAATCGCCACCGAACCTTCTAATGCATAATGCACCGGTTCATTGCCTAATTGGTATGCAACCGTAGTCAGAAGTCCATGTTGGGATGGAACCGGTTTTAAGCCCGTATTCATCAACAAGAAACATCCTGTTCCGTAGGTATTCTTGCCTTGACCGGGATTAAAGCAAGTTTGACCCACTAAGGCGGCTTGTTGGTCCCCCAAAATCCCCGCTAAAGGCACGCCGCCCAAAACGCCTTTCGCATGGCCGTAAACCATGGAACTCGATTTGATTTCAGGAAGCATCTTTTTGGGAATATTCAAGACTTCGAGGATTTCGTCATCCCACTGGCAAGTTGCTAAATCCATCAATTGGGTTCTACTGGCATTGGTCACATCTGTGATGTGAATTCCCCCTGCTGTTCCACCTGTTAGGTGCCATGCAATGAAAGTATCCATATTGCCAAAAAGAGCATCGCCTTTTTCAGCGTCTGCTCGGAGGCCTTCGATGTTGTTGAGTAACCAGCGTAATTTTAAGCCGCTAAAATAAGTGGCCAAAGGCAAACCAGTTTTCGCTCGAAAACGATCCATGCCCCCATCTTTGGCAAGCTCAGCTAATTCGTTTCCAACCCGCGTATCTTGCCAAACCAAAGCATTGTAATAGGCTTTTCCTGTGTGTTTGTTCCAAGCAACGGTTGTTTCCCGTTGGTTGGTAATTCCCACCGCAGCAATATCTTTCGCTGAAAGGTTGGCCTTCCCTAAGGCTAAACCAATTACCTCTTGTGTATTTTTCCAGATTTCAGCGGGATCATGTTCGACCCAACCGGCTTGCGGATAAATTTGTTTATGTTCTTTTTGGCCTATGGAAATAATCTCGCCGCCCTTGTTGAAAATGATGAAACGCGAACTCGTGGTTCCTTGGTCAATCGATCCGATGTACATGTTCGTATTAGTTTAAGGTTAGCAAATATGCACCTAATACAGCACCAGCCGATGGCCCTAAGACTGGAATCCATGCATATCCCCAATCCGAATCTCCTTTGTGTTTGATAGGTAAAATGGCATGCATGATGCGTGGACCTAAATCACGCGCAGGATTAATGGCATATCCAGTGGTTCCTCCTAAGGCTAGACCTACGACCCAAACTAAAATGCCAACCATAAAGGGTCCTAAGCCAGTTTCAATTGTGCTAAAAGTCCCTAATGCTAAGACTGCAACGGCAGAGGCAAAGGCTTCTGAAATAAAATTAAATGGGGTATTGCGAATGGCAGGGTCTGTGCAAAAGGAAGCTTTAATCGCTCCAGCATCCTCTGTGATATCATAATGAGGTTTGTAATGTAACCAAACCAACAATTGTCCTAGCATGGCTCCCAATAATTGAGCCCCAATGAACGTAGGAAATAAGCTCCAATCGTCTGATTTGACGCAACCAGCAATCGTAACAATCGGATTTAAATGAGCTCCTGAACTTCCGAAATAGGTGGAAACAAAGATGGCAACGGTTACGGCAAAGGCCCATGCTGCTGCGATGGCTAATAATCCGGTTCCGTTTCCTTTGGTATTTTTTAAGAGTACATTGGCGACAACACCGTTTCCGAGGTATAAGAGGGTAGCTGTTCCGGCTAACTCGCCGATAAAAATGGAGCTCATAGGTTTAGATATTCTTGTTGGTTTATCAAAACTATAAAATCTTCGCAATAAAAAAATTATCTTTGAGTTCAATTTTGAATCAAGATAGTCCTATGCGGGAAGATTATTTAACAGGGGATGCGGAAGCATTGAATCCACAGGAACGTGAGATTGATAAAGCCTTACGTCCGTTGAGTTTTTTCGATTTTACCGGTCAAGGAAAAATCGTGGATAACCTCAAAATTTTCGTAGGTGCGGCCAAAGCCCGCGAGGAAGCCTTGGATCATGTCTTGTTGCACGGCCCTCCCGGTTTAGGCAAGACGACGCTTTCGCATATTATTGCCAATGAGTTAGGCTCTACCTTGAAAATTACCTCAGGTCCTGTCTTGGATAAACCGTCTGATTTAGCAGGTTTATTGACGAATTTGCAACCTTTTGATGTATTATTTATCGATGAAATTCATCGCTTGAATCCGATTGTGGAAGAGTATTTGTACTCGGCCATGGAGGACTATAAAATTGATATTATGTTGGATTCCGGCCCGAATGCCCGGAGCATCCAAATTAGCTTAAATCCTTTTACCTTAATCGGTGCTACCACACGTGCGGGATTATTGACATCGCCATTACGTGCCCGTTTTGGGATTAATGCGCGTTTAGAATATTACGATGCCAAATTATTAACGGGCATCGTCAAGCGTTCCGCACAAATTTTGAAGATGCCGATCGAAGAGTCGGGTGCATTTGAAATTGCGCGCCGGAGCCGAGGAACTCCGCGTATTGCGAATAATTTATTGCGTCGCACCCGTGATTTTGCCCAAGTAAAAGGCAATGGAGAGATTGATGTGCGTATCGCACAAATCGCTTTGGATGCCTTGGATGTGGATCAAAATGGCTTAGATGAAATGGATAATCGAATTTTGTTGACGATTATCGAGAAGTTCAAAGGTGGGCCGGTCGGACTGACTACGATTGCTACGGCTTGTGGTGAAGAGGCAGAAACCATTGAGGAAGTTTATGAGCCCTTCTTGATTCAAGAAGGATTTTTGAAGCGAACCTCACGCGGAAGAGAAGCAACCGAAAAAGCCTATCGTCACGTGGGCATCGAACCAAAAGCTCAAACTGGATCTTTATTTTAATGCGTTATTTTATCTGTTTTTTATTGTTGGCCTCCACTTGTTTTGGCCAAAAGGTCCAGTCTTTTGATGTCATCGTTTATGGTGCTACCCCATCGGGTGTGATGGCAGCTTATGCAGCTAAAGCGGCCGGGAAAAAGACTTTGTTGATCGATGCGGCAGCTACCTTGCCCTATGCCCAACAAGGCTTCGGGATGAAGTTTGATTTGAATCCAGCGCAAATACAAGGCTTGCCTCGGGATTTCTTTCGTAAGGTAGGCGCGAAATTAGGAAAGTTTCAAGCCTACGAATTTGAATCTTCCATGGGATATGAGGTTTTGCAGTCTTATTTGGATGATGCTAAAATCGTTGTTTGGCCAGGACATCAGGTGATCGCGAGTTTGGTAGAAGGGAATGAAGTTAAGCAATTGAGTTTACAAGCTGAGGAGGGGGTGAAATTAGTGAAAGCCAATTCTTATATTGATTGTTCCTACAACGGAGATATGTTGTTGAAAACCGGTTATCAAGCCACCAAAGAATTGGAAGAAGATGGCATGGGCGGTTCTACTTCACGATTGATTTATGCTGAACCTACCTGGACAAATATGCAAGCACCTGTCTTAATTGCCGGAAAAGGGGTCGATGTAATCAATATGCAATTAGGGCAGTCGGCGGCCATCAAAGCTGTGGAATCAATGTTGCGTGATATTCCTGTCGCTAAAATTTCTTCTGAAGAAGTGGAGCGTTATTACAAATACAATCCTTGGATGGATGGCTCTCGCCCTGAGTTAATTGTCGATGATGCGGAGGCGGCGAACATGGAGATTATAGGTCATTGGAATAAAATCAAAAATCAACCAGGTACATTTGGCGCAACATATTTGCAAACAAATCCATTGGATGATTTGGGTTCTCGCATACGATTTACCTCTAAAACACCGTTGAAAGGTGATTACCAACTTTATTATTACATTCCTGCTGTAAGAGGAGGAACCACTGTGATTAATTTAGAAGTTTATGTTGCCAAAGTTCGCCATGTATCGACACTACGTTTAGCACCAAATACAACGGAAACGTGGGTTTCGGTGGGAACCTATCATTTTGAAGACAATACAACTGGCGATGTATTGGTATCACAGCGCGGGGCCAATGGCCTTCTTTCTGCAGATGCCATTTTATGGTTGCCAAAAAATAAATAAGTATGAAAAAGTTATTGATTTTACTCATGGGAATGCTCGTAAATTCGGCCGCTTGGTCACAATTGGTTTATCCGAAAACCCGCCAGGTGGAACATACGGATGTCTATCATGGTGTCACCGTGGCAGATCCCTACCGCTGGTTGGAAGACGATAACAGTCCTGAAACAAAGGAATGGGTGAAGGCTCAAAACAAAGTCAGTTTTGGCTACCTTGAAACACTGCCTTTGCGCGAAACTTTCAAGAAACGTATCGAACAATTGAGTGATTACGAGAAAATTTCTGCGCCGTTCAAACGAGGTGATTGGTTTTATTTTTACAAGAACTCAGGATTACAAAATCAATCGGTCTTGTATCGCCAAAAAGGATTAACAGGTACTTTAGAGGAGGTTTTGGATCCCAACAAATTATCCGCAGATGCTACGACACGATTGACTGTTTTTAGCTTGAGCAAAAATGGTCGATATGCTTGCATCGGCTTGAGTAAAGGCGGGAGCGACTGGCAGGTTTTTGGTGTAAGAGACATGGAAACGGGGCAAGATTTGCCGGATCAATTGAATTGGGTGAAGGTAAG
>DKIP01000035.1:0-4486 GCA_002454335.1 Cytophagaceae bacterium UBA6715
CTGTTTGGTAAATCGATCAATCATCATCGGAGCGAAATCCTATCGCAAGTTGGCTGTTTAATCGAAAAGCCCGACTTCTACAAATACCTCAGCGCATTCCAAAACCTGCAAATCTTCTCACGCATCTCAGGAAAACCTTCTTCCAAAAAAGAAATTCTTGATATGTTGGAGTTTGTAGGCTTACAGGGTCGAGAAAAAGATCATGTCAGCGGCTTTTCCCATGGCATGCGCCAGCGGCTTGGCATTGCCCAAACCCTACTTCATCAACCAGAATTAATAGTTCTAGACGAACCTACCACGGGTTTGGATCCTCAGGGAATTATCGAAATGCGAAATTTAATTTTGCGCCTGAAAAATGAGCAGAAAAAAACGATCATTTTGTCCTCCCACAATCTGAGCGAAGTAGAATTGATTTGCAATCGGATGGTCATCATTCACAAAGGGAAAAGCATCGTTGAAGGGGAAGTACATGCCTTGCTAAACGAGGAGGAACAAATCATTCGCTTGCAAACCTCTTCAGATTCCATGGTGGCATTACTGGCTTTTTTACAAAACCATGGCACTGCCCATCAGATCAATGACAATTCCGTTGAGATGAACATTTCGAAGGAGAATATTCCTCAACTAAACGCCCAACTCGTTCATGCGGGAATTCCGATTTTTGCCATTGAGGCAAAACGCAAATTAGAAGACTACTTCATTAATTTACTCGCCTCATGATATTTCTTTACAGCACATTCAACGAACTAATCAAAATAGCGCTAAAACCACGCAGCTATTTGGGGCTAGCTGCCATCACCGGCCTAGTAGGCATTATTCTATTCGCCCTGAAAGCGGATGGAATGTCCATGATATCATTCGTCACGGCTTCATTCGAACAAACCTTGCGCTTTGAGGGAGAAGTACTCAATGGAAATTTAGTTGCTTTTATTATTTTACAAATGTTGATCGTGCATATCCCTTTACTTGTCGCTCTCGTCACAGGTGACTTGATTTCCGGAGAAGCCGCGATGGGCACGTTACGTATGTTGGCAACGAAACCCATATCGCGCAGGCAATTATTGGGTTCCAAATTCTTAGCTGGAGGAATCTATACCTTATTGATCGTCATTTGGCTTGGCGTTCTCGCTGTTGTCGTAGGTCGCTGGCTTTTTGGCCCGGGAGATTTGATGGTACTGAATTCGGATGGGCTCGTTATTTTACAGGAAAATGATGTCCTGTGGCGCTATGCGGGTGCATTTTGTGTGGCCTTTTTCGCCTTATTAACGATTAGTAATCTTTCAATTTGTTTATCCTGTTTCTCCGATAATTCGATTGGTCCGATTGTATCAACGATGGCAATTATTCTGCTATTCACGATTATTGGTACACTAGACGTTCCGGTTTTTGATCCGATACGACCCTACTTATTTACGACACACATGGCTTCTTGGCGTTCCTTTTTTGAGGACCCTTTACCTTGGGATTCCATTCGAAATTCCTTGATTATTTTGACATTACACCATGTCTTATTTGTGTCTATTGCCCTATTTGCTTTTAACCGAAAAGATATCACCGTCTAATGAAGTACGCACTCTTACTCCTTTTTTCTTTTACGCTGAACGCCCAAAAACCTGAAATCACGTTTAAACGGTTGGTTCAAAAATTCAACCAAGTCAAAAGCTATGACGTCGTTGCCACCATTAAACCTACTATACCCTTAATTCGAATTTTACCGGTGAAGGCCAATATCCATTTTGGCTACCCAAACACGTTCCAAGTGAAATCGGCAGGTATTTCCATTCTTCCCAAAAACGGATTTTCCGAGCTACCCATTTTATTTAGTAGGCCTAATGATTTCACTCCCATCGCTTCCGGAACGGAAAACAACCTGGAAATAATCACCCTGCTGCCGAATCAGAATGACTCAAACATTATACTAGCAAAAATATGGGTTGATGCAGGTGAATTACTCGTCATGAAATCACAGATAACCAGTCGGAGCAACGGAACCATCACCTGTGAATTTGATTACAATCAGGAAAAAACTTGGGGACTTCCGTCGCACATGAAATTTGTGATGGATGTCAATAAGTTTAAAATTCCCAAAGGTTTAGCGACGGATATTAACCGGACAAATCGCCCATTGGAAACGGAAGGAAAATCCAAAAAGGGGAGCATTGATGTGTATTTTAATAAATACAACGTGAATTAAATTGGACAATTCGTCTAGCTTTTATTAACTTGTTGCTTGTTTGGTCAAAACTAGCAATGCTATGCAATCAATGAATTTACCCTGGGTAGAAAGCCCATTCTTCCAGCAAATACTTCAATCCAAAAAATTAAGTGCCGCAGACGCTGCCTTAGCAACGGAGTATCATGAAAAAGGATATGTTGTTGTAAAAAATGTTTTCAGTGAGGAATTGATTGATCAAATCATTCACGACATGAAGGAAAAAGGGTTTAACCCGGACTATCCTATCGAATCGTTTCGCAATGATATTCGAATTCAAGATCTTTGGCAATATTCGACTCCCGTTCAACAAATGGCGGCGCATCCGGAAATTATCAAAACCTTGGAAATGCTTTATGACCGTGAGGTGATTCCTTTCCAAACCTTAAACTTTAAAGTAGGTTCACAACAAAAAGCGCATTCGGATACGATGCATTTTAGTTCCTTGCCGGCACGCTATATGTGTGGGGTTTGGGTGGCATTAGAAGACATTACAGAAGATAATGGACCCTTATTTTATTACCCAGGCTCACATCGCACGCCCGAATACAATTTTAGTCATTTCAAAAATACCGTCGAAGATACGACCTACGATAATTACCCGGAATATGAAACGTTCATGGAGAATTTAATGGACGCTTCTCCCTTCCAGAAGACTAAATTTTTGGCCAAAAAAGGAGATGCTTTGATTTGGTCTTCCAATATTATTCACGGAGGAAGTGAGGTAAATGACCCTAATTCAACGCGGTTCTCACAAGTAACGCACTACTATTTCAAGGATTGTGTTTATTACACGCCCATGCTTTCGAACATGGTTACGAATGAACTATATATTCGTCGTTTCTTGACAAATATTCGAACTGGAGAAGCAGTCAAAAATTCATGGAATGGTTTACAAACGAAATTGATGCGTACCCGAAATCAATTGTATCACATCAATAACCATTTGAATCTGAACAAATATTTGCGCTGGATTGCAGCCAAATTAAACTAAGTTTTTCTTTGGCAAAGCTTCTCGCTTTGCCAAAGGTTGAGAAGCGGAACGCTTCAATCCCGAGGTGGAAATCTGGAATTATGCAATCTACATGTTTATATCCCTTATCCAGAGGAATTCATGCCAATAGATATTATCATTAAAATCATCCCTTAAACTCATTCCGATGTACGTAGATGAGATTTGCGATTTTTGTATGGCCATGCCTTTTGTGGAAGAAACGCAACCCTTTGGTCCTGATCACATTGTTTATAAAGTACATGGCAAAATGTTTCTGCTCGTAGGTATCGAAGAATCGCCTATACGATTTAACGTCAAATGTGACCCGGAACGTGCCATACAGCTTCGAGAAGAATTCCCGCATGCTGTATTACCTGGCTATCACATGAACAAAAAACATTGGAACACGATTGTGATGGGCGAGGGACTTAGTCGGGCCCAATGCGAGGAAATGATCCGGCATTCATATGCCTTGGTGGCGAAATAACAATAATTTATAACCCCAGACTTTAGTCTGGGGCTCTACAGGTTTTAACCTAGGGTTTTAGGATATACGCCACCAGCCTTCGGCTGTTCCCTAGCTAAAGCCTAGGGTTATCAGATTTCTGATAATTTTTCTCTCCTCCCTTGAAACCCTTGCAATTTTGCCCCCACCGCGCTAGCTTTGGCAAACCTCAAAGGATTGCCAAAGCTAAGACCTTCAATATGAAAAAAATTATCCTATTTCTGCTTTTCCCTATCATCAGTTTCGCACAAAACACGAACTGGGAATTAAGCGGATTCAAAAAGGTCGACACAGAAAATCCCATCATGAAACCAGATGTACGGGCGACCTTCTACTGCCCGATACAAAAGAAAATAGTAGGTTGGGAAAATAAAAATGTGCTAAACCCTACCGCTTTAGTCTACCAAGGCAAAATCCATTTACTCTATCGCGCCCAAGATTCCTTGGGTACCTCGCGCATTGGGATGGCGATTTCAGATGACGGAATTCACTTTATCAAACAAGCAAAACCTATTTTGGCACCTGCTGAGGATGCATTTAAGGCTTACGAATGGCCCGGTGGCATTGAAGATCCCCGAGTTATTGAGACAGAAGATGGCCAATTTTTACTCACCTACACGTCCTATGATGGGAAAACTGCCCGACTTTGTTCTGCAATTTCGAAAGACTTGCAACATTGGGAAAAATTAGGACCTATGCTCGCAAGTCCCAAATACATTAATATGTGGTCCAAATCAGGTGCCATTGTGGGAAAAGAAACAAACAGTCGGGTCAT
>DKIP01000035.1:4597-7359 GCA_002454335.1 Cytophagaceae bacterium UBA6715
GCATTGGGAGGTCTGCGAAAATGCAGAAAATCAAGTCAAAATTTCTGTATTGCAGCCTCGAAGCGGCTATTTCGATTCCCGACTCGTCGAACCAGGTCCATACGCACTCATCCGTCCGGAAGGAATTCTATTAATCTATAACAGTAGCAATGCTGCGAATTTTAATGACCCTAAATTCCCTAAATTTACCTACTCAGCAGGACAAGCACTTTTTGATGCGAATAAGCCCTACCGACTAATCAACCGGAGTAAAGAGGCTTTTATTTGGCCCGACAAAGATTATGAACGCGTGGGGGAAGTCAACGATGTTTGTTTCGTGGAAGGCCTTGTGCATTTCAAAGGCAAATGGTTCATGTATTACGGCACGGCTGATTCTAAAAACGCGGTAGCTATTGGACGTTAGGCGTTTGGCATATTTATAGCCCTAGGTTTTAACCTGCGGTTTAGGATATACGCCTTCAGCTTTCGGCTATTCCCTAGGCTAATGCCTGGGGTTATCAGAGTTCTGATAATTTCTTTCCTCTGCTCAATTACCGCTTGCATATCCACTCCCACAACCCTAGCTTTGCCAAACCTTGGAGGATTGGCAAAGCTAAGGGAGAAAAAAACATGATATCAGGCATACACCACATCGCAATTATTTGCTCTAACTACGAAGTTTCCAAACATTTCTACACAGAAAAGCTAGGCTTCAAAATCATCCGCGAAGTTTATCGCGAAGCACGCGACTCCTATAAATTAGACTTGGAGGTCAATGGTTTATATCAGATCGAACTCTTTTCGTTTCCGAATCCACCTACTAGAACATCTCGACCCGAAGCCGTGGGACTTCGCCATTTGGCATTTTCAGTCAACGATTTAGACGCGATGGTCGGGGAATTAAATCGGCAAAATATTGCATCCGAACCCATCCGAATCGATGAATTTACGGGAAAACGCTTTACTTTTATAGCAGATCCCGATGATCTACCCATTGAATTTTACGAGAAATGAATCGAATCGATAAGAAACCCCTTGCAGATTTAGGCTATGGCTTTGTCACTTCCGAATTCCTACAGGCGGGTACGAATGAATACCTATACCGCAATTCAACGATACAAACAGCTGACTATCGCCAACTGACCTCGCGCGAAATCAGCATCATGGAGGCGAATCTTAATGAAGCAGAAAACTGGAAAGATATCTGGGTCAAAGACGGATTCAACCCTTACCTCGTCAAAAATTGTCGCTTTTTTGGATTGATCCGCATCGGAATCTTGGAATCTTGCTACCTCGAATTCAAAAACCTACGCATGCCCGTAGGATTATACAACTCGACCATTATTTCGAGTGATTTTGGGGACAATGTAGCTATTGACCGTGTCAATCTCCTCTCCCATTTTCAAATCGGGAATGAGGTCATGATCCTGCAAGTCAATGAATTAGCTACCACCCCGACAGCCAAATTTGGGAATGGAATCGTGAAAGATGGTGAAGCAGAACGCATTCGAATTTGGTTAGAATTAGGAAACGAAAATGGCGGCCGGAAGGTCATTCCGTTCATCGGCATGCGACCGGCAGATGCTTATCTATGGACGCAGGATCGCGATGATAAATCACTGCAACAAGGATATTTTAACCTGACCCAACAAGAATTTTCGACACACCGCGGCTATTATGGCCAAATCGGGGATCGTACCGTTATTAAAAATACAGGCATCATTAAAGATGTCAACATGGGTTCGGACACCTACATCAAGGGTGCGAACAAATTGAAAAACCTGACTATCATTTCCTATCCGCATGCCTCTACACAAATAGGCGAGGGTTGTGAAATCGTGAATGGAATTATCCATGAGGGCTGTCGGATATTTTATGGCGTCAAAGCCGTTCGTTTTATTTTGGCAGCGCATAGTCAATTGAAATATGGAGCGCGTTTGATCAACTCCTTTTTGGGTAGTAATTCGACCATTTCATGTTGCGAAGTTTTGAATGCCCTGATTTTTCCGGCGCACGAACAACATCACAACAATTCCTTTTTGTGTGCGGCGATGATACAAGGCCAAAGTAATATGGCTGCCGGTGCGACGCTCGGATCGAATCATAATTCCCGTGGTGCCGATGGCGAGTTACAAGCAGGAAGAGGATTTTGGCCAGGTCTATCTGTGGCACTCAAACATAATTCGAAGTTTGCGGCCTTCAATTTGATCTCCAAGGGAAATTATCCGGCCGAAATTCATAATCCCATTCCCTTTTCCCTATTAGGAAACGATGACGAATCTGGTGGATTATTGATTATAGCTGGTTATTGGTTCCAATACAACATGTATGCCATCGCACGAAATGCATGGAAATTTGCGGCACGTGACCAACGTGTAGAGAAAAACATGTTGTTGGAATTCGATTATTTGGCACCGGATACCGTCAGCGAAATGTTGAAGGCTCGCGAATTATTCTGCCAGTGGGTCGGCGATGCGCTTGAAAAAGACAGCCAAGCCGGGAAGGCATGGTTGGAAAACCCAGCGAATGCACAAAACAATTTAGCCGTTTGGGCAACCGGAATCGAGAACTCGAAACGCAAAACGCGTGTAGCTAAAATTCACCGCGCATATCAGATTTTTGGGGATTTATTGCAATACCATGCTGCCAAAGAATGGGTAGCGACGTGCCAACGAAATCCTACGCAAAAGCCGATTGAACTTTTGAACAAAACCTTAGCGAATGCCACAGCCATTCAAACTTGGGATAATCTGGGAGGCCAATTGATTCCTTCGGGTGCAGTT
>DKIP01000035.1:7467-14614 GCA_002454335.1 Cytophagaceae bacterium UBA6715
CTTGGCTAAACAAGGCCGTTGAAACCTCACGTTTCTTGACCGAGGGCATCGAAAAATCCCGTGCCAAAGATTACCAAGACCCTTTCCGTTTAGCGATGTTCGGTAATGCCCAAGAACTTGAAGCGGTGATTGGGGATTTGAATGATAACGAGTTCATCCAGCAGTCGAAGGTGAATCAACAGTTTTTTGAGGAGAAGATTCAGGGGCTGGTGTAGCTCCTTTGGCAAACCTAAAAGTTTATAACCCCAGACTTTAGTCTGGGGATTTAGGATCGCACCTCTCAGCCTGCGGCTGTTCCCTAGGCTTCAGCCTAGGGTTATTTATAACCCCAGACTTTAGTCTGGGGATTCCCAAGCATCGCCTAGGGCCTAAAACTTTGGCAATGCTTAAAGCTTTGCCAAAGAAAAAATCTTAGGGTTTATTCGAATCCACTTTCAATCTTTCCTCACGATTCGAAATCTCCCAAGCCATGTAAAATACTAAACGGCCCACTTTCTGTACTTGGTCAAATTCGATCTTCTCCACATCATCGCCCGGTTGGTGATAATCTTCATGCACACCATTGAAGAAGAATGCTACGGGAATACCGTGTTTGGCAAAATTATAGTGGTCAGAACGGTAGTAGAAACGGTTCGGATCATTTGGATCGTTGAATCGGAAATCCAATTCTAATCCCACATGCTTCTTGTTTTGCTCCACCAACACCTCGCGCAATGAAGAAGATAATTTGTCGGAACCAATCTCATATATATAATCCGGCTTGCCCATGTGCTCCTCATCATAGCGACCCGTCATGTCGGTATTGATATCACAAACGGTATTCGCCAAAGGAAACAAGGGATGGTTTGAATACCACTCAGAGCCCAAGAGGCCTTTTTCTTCTCCAGTTACCGTCATAAACAAAATACTCCGACGAGGTCTTTTTCCTTCTGCGGCAGCCTTACCAAACGCCTCCGCTAATTCCATCACCGTTACCGTACCCGAACCATCATCATTCGCTCCGTTATTAATCTTTCCATCAAACGAAATACCAATGTGATCATAATGCGCAGTCAAAATCACAACTTCATCTTTCTTGTCTGTCCCTTCCAAATAACCCACAACATTATACGTATCGACAGGTTTCTCCGTACGTTCGATCGTCAAACTAATTGGCGATGCTTTAAATTTAGCCGGTACTGATTTTTTTTCAGCAGCAACGGAAGCTTTATGGGCCAACAAATCAGCTTCGGTCGTACCTAAAATTTCAGCCGCCATCGCAGATGAAATCAATAAAACAGGTGCTTCATTCGGAGAAGCCGCAACATCAGCAAAAACCATACGTTCATTTCCAAAACGCTGCATCATTACTTGGCGCTGGCGTAATTGATTTCCAAAATCTTTCTCCGACTTATCTGAAATCAAAATCAAGCCCTTCGCGCCCAAGGCCTGCGAACGCTTTAATTTCTCTTTCCAGCCATCACCTTTTCCAAAAACCGAAGGATCCTTGGTACCTGATAACACGTAATTTCCTTGCGCATCTTTGGCCTCTCCTTCGAACGCCAATACATATTTTCCTTTCGCAGCTAATTTGTCGTAATCTGCAAATCCAGCTTGTTGGACCCCGTATCCCGCAAACACCACAGGCAATTTTGAATTAGCAACAACGGGTGCCAAAGCATTCGCCATAAATTGGCCTAAATAATCATAGGATTTCCCTTTGATCGACAAGGCAACTTTCGTCCAAGAACGATTCACTAAATCTACTTTTTGAAAATAGGAACCATGCACAGGTGCTAAGCCCGATTTCTTAAAATGGTCCGCGATGTAATTTGCTGCCACTTTCTGCTCCACAGAACCGGTGTTTCGACCTTTCAAGCTATCAGAAGCAATAAAAGTGAGGTGTTTTTTCAAATCCTCCGCCTTAATCGTATAGGCATACGGGACGGGATTTGATTGAGCCAAAGCTCCAAAAGGAATAATTTTAGCAAGTAAAATCAGTGCTAAAACATAGATTGTTGATTTTTTCATGAAGTAAAACAAATTTAAAGAAAGCGAAGTTAAGGAATCAAAAATAAATCGCTAAAAAAAGCTTACTTTTGTGGCGATTTTTCAATCCAAATTCACACGAATTTTATGACCCCAAATTTCAAATACCGGGAAGATTTTTCATTGCGTCATAACAATGTTGAACCTGCCGACGTATCCGCCATGTTGAAGGAAATCGGCGTAGCTGATTTAAATACACTCATCAATCAAACTGTACCTGAAAAAATTCGTTTGGCACAAGGCCTTCGCCTACCTGCACCGAAAACGGAATTTGAATTCCTGCGTGATTTCAAACAAGTAATGGGTCAAAACAAAATCTTCAAAAGCCATATCGGTTTAGGGTATTTTGATACGTTCACACCGAATGTGATTTTACGTAATATTTTGGAAAATCCATCTTGGTACACGGCCTACACGCCTTACCAAGCTGAAATCGCGCAAGGTCGTTTGGAAATGTTATTGAACTACCAAACGATGATCATCGACCTTACAGGCATGGAATTAGCGAACGCGTCCCTTTTAGATGAGGGAACGGCAGCGGCTGAAGCCATGACGATGTTATATGGCCAACGTCCTGCAGAGCGTGCAAACGCAGAAACACTTTTCGTTTCTTCCCTTTGCTTGCCACAAACCATCGATCTATTGATGACGCGCGCAGAGCCGATCGGTATCGAAATCGAAGTAGGTGATCATACCAAAATCGACTTAACAGATCCGAAATATTACGGAATCGTCTTACAATATCCGGCAGCAAACGGTGAAATATTTGATTACGCAGCATTTGTTGGCGCAGCCAAAGAACAAAACCTACAAATCGTTGTGGCGGCTGATTTATTAGCCTTGACGTTGTTAACGCCTCCAGGTGAATGGGGTGCGGATGTCGTGGTAGGAAGTTCGCAACGTTTTGGTGTACCGATGGGATTCGGTGGACCACACGCAGCTTTCTTTGCGACGAAAGAAAAATACAAGCGTAGCATCCCCGGTCGTATCATCGGGGTATCGGTTGATGCTGAAGGAAACCGTGCTTTACGTATGGCGCTTCAAACACGCGAGCAACATATTCGTCGAGAAAAAGCAACGTCCAACATCTGTACGGCACAAGTATTGTTATCGATCATGGCTGCGGCATATGCGATCTACCACGGACCCGAAGGCTTGAAAAAAATCGCCTCACGCGTGTACGGACTCACAGAATTATTGGCCGCTGGTTTGAAAAAACTGGGTTATAGCTTAGAAAACACACAACACTTTGACACCTTAACGGTTCTTACGGGTTCTCAAACGGAAGAAATTCGCGAATATGCGGAAGAGTCGGAGCGCAATTTTAGATACTACAAAAACGATGCAACGAAATTAAGCATCGCTTTAGATGAGACAACTTCGGAAGACGATGTGATTGAGATTTTGGCATTTTTCCAAAGAGCTCAAGGCCAGCGCATCTTAGGAGATGAGTTGACCGTTGCTTGGAATCTTCCTAGCTCTTTGACACGTACATCGAACTTCATGGCACATGACGTGTTCAATCGCTACCATTCGGAGCATGGCATGTTGCGTTATTTAAAGTCGTTGGAATCCAAAGATTTATCTATGGTTCACTCGATGATTTCATTGGGATCATGTACGATGAAATTGAATGCAACAACGGAAATGATTCCGGTGACTTGGCCAGAAATGGGCAAAATGCACCCATTTGCGCCGGCGTTCCAGACACGTGGGTACCAACAAATGATTACGGAATTAAGTGCTTGGTTGTGTGAAATCACAGGCTTTGCGGCGATGTCGATGCAACCGAATTCGGGAGCTCAAGGCGAATATGCGGGTTTGATGGTGATTCGTGCTTACCATGCCTCGCGTGGAAATTCACATCGTAACATTGCCTTAATCCCTTCATCTGCGCATGGTACAAACCCTGCATCCGCTGTTATGGCTGGTATGAAGGTGATTGTTACCCCATGTGATGAAAATGGAAATATCGATGTGGAAGCATTACGAGCGAAAGCCGAAGAGCATAAAGATAATTTGGCATGTTTAATGGTGACCTATCCAAGTACACACGGCGTGTTTGAGGAGAGTATCATCGATATCTGTGCGATGATTCATGAATTTGGTGGACAAGTTTACATGGATGGAGCCAATATGAATGCGCAAGTAGGATTAACTTCGCCGGCACGCATTGGCGCCGACGTATGTCACTTGAACCTGCATAAGACCTTCTGTATTCCACACGGAGGCGGTGGCCCAGGCATGGGACCGATCGGTGTAGCACCACAATTAGTCCCTTTCTTACCGGGTCACGTGATAACGGATTCGGTTGATGCACCGGCACACGGAGCCGTTTCAGCTGCACCAGTTGGCTCAGCTTCGATCTTAGCTATCTCTTACGCATACATCGCGATGATGGGCGGAGAAGGCTTAACGATGGCTACCAAAACAGCCATCTTGAATGCGAATTACATCAAAGCGCGTTTGGAAAAAGAATTCCCAATCTTGTACACCGGTTCACAAGGTCGTTGTGCGCATGAAATGATTGTAGATTGTCGGCCGTTCAAACTCTCCGCTGCCGTAGAAGCAGAGGATATCGCGAAACGCTTGATGGACTACGGTTTCCACGCACCTACCCTATCGTTCCCGGTAGCTGGAACCTTGATGATCGAGCCTACTGAATCAGAAAACAAAGAAGAATTGGATCGTTTCTGCGATGCTTTGTTGAGTATTCGTGCTGAGATTCGCGCGATCGAAGAAGGCCGCGTGGAGAAAACGAACAACTTATTGAAGAACGCACCACACACACAGACACGGGTGATGGTTGCCGACTGGGACAAGGCCTACACACGTGAGGAGGCAGTTTTCCCACTTCCGTATGTAAAAGCCAATAAATTCTGGCCAGCAGTTTCGCGTATTGATTCGGCGTTTGGTGACCGAAACTTGGTTTGCGCATGCGAACCAATGTCGAGTTACGTATAGAAAAAATCAAGTTCTTGATTATTTTAATCCCCCTGGCGAACCCCAGGGGGATTTTTACTGATAATTTATATTGTATGCTTGCATAACATTTTGTTTTTTCGGTATATTTACTGCGGTAGACGCTGACAGGGTCAACGACCCTGTCAGCGTCACCCAAAAAACATCTCAATCTTTTTAACATGAATCGTTCCATTAAACGCGTAGCCATCCTTGGCTCTGGAATTATGGGCTCTCGCATCGCCTGTCATTTCGCAAACATTGGCGTTCAGGTATTGCTTTTGGACATTTCTCCCAAAGAACTGAATGCAGAGGAACAAGCCAAAGGCCTTAGCCTGAATCACCCATCCGTGAAAAACCGGATCGTTAATACGGCATTTCAACAAACTATACAGGCAAAGCCCGCATCGCTTTACAGCAGCAGCTTTGCCAAAAACATCAAACTGGGCAACTTCGATGATAACCTACCGGAGATTGCGCAGGCCGACTGGATCATGGAGGTCGTCGTGGAAAATTTAGCGATTAAAAAATCGTTGTACGACCGCGTCGAGCAATTCCGCAAACCCGGCACCCTAATTACTTCGAACACGTCAGGAATTCCTATTCACTTGATGGCCGAAGGACGTACAGAAGATTTCCAAAACCATTTCTGCGGCACGCACTTTTTCAATCCGCCTAGGTATTTGCGGTTGTTGGAGATTATCCCAACCGCCAAAACCGACCCTAACATCATTAAATTCCTAATGCAATACGGCGAAACCCAACTGGGCAAAACGACCGTATTGTGCAAAGACACGCCGGCGTTCATTGCAAACCGCATTGGTGTTTATTCGATGATGCAAACGATGAAAGTCGTGGAAGATTTGGGATTGACAGTTGAGCAAGTGGATAAGTTGACCTCGAAAGTCGTAGGCCGACCGAAATCCGGAACCTTCCGTTTATCGGATGTCGTGGGTTTAGATACGACCGTACATGTAGCCAATAATTTAAAGGCAGCATTAACACATGATGAAAGTTTGTCTGTGTTCGAATTACCCAACATGATACAAAGGCTTTTGGAGAATAAATGGCTGGGAGATAAAACCGGTCAAGGATTTTACAAGAAAACAAAAGAGGCCGGCAAAACAGTCATCTTGAGTTTAGACTTACAAACATTTGAATACCGCCCGGCGCAAAAGGTTTCCTTTGAGACCTTGGAGCGTACAAAAGCCATCGATAAATTGGCGGATCGCTTTGCTGTATTACTAGCAGGCAAAGATTTGGCAGGAGAGTTTTACCGTAAAACCATCCTGGATGGCTTCCGTTATGCTTCTATGCGTGTACCTGAAATCGCGGATGATTTTGTCAAAATTGACCAAGCCATCTGCGCAGGATTCGGTTGGGAAATGGGTATTTTCGAAACCTGGGACGCGATCGGCGTGCAAGCTGGAATAGATCTTATGACTACAGAAGGCATTCAACCCGCAGCATGGGTAACGGAGATGCTGCAGGGCGGAAATACAAGCTTCTACCGCGTACAAAACGGTGAGCGTCAATACTATGACATTCATAGCAAGTCCTATCAAACCATTCCAGGATCGAACAAGCAGATCAATTTACAAATTCTAAAACCGACCAAAACCGTTTACAAAAACGACGATGCGAGCATTATCGATATCGGCGATGGTATCATCAACTTGGAATTCCATTCGAAGATGAATACGATGGGACAAGGGGTTTTAGAGGGTATCCAAAAAGCCATTGATCTTGCTGAAAAAGATTACCGTGGTTTGGTGATTGGAAATGAAGGAGTCGAGGCTTTCTCTGCGGGAGCAAATTTGGGCATGCTGTTTATGTATGCGGCCCAACAAGAATTTGATGAAGTCAATCAGATGATTGCCATCTTCCAAAAAACTATGATGCGTGTGCGATATTCATCTATTCCGGTGGTCGTCGCTCCGCATACCTTGGCGCTCGGTGGAGGAACGGAGATTAACTTGCATGCCGACAAAATTGTGGCTCATGCGGAATTGTATATGGGTTTGGTAGAAGTAGGTGTAGGTTTAATTCCAGCAGGTGGGGGAACGAAAGAAATGGCCTTGCGTATGGGCGATGCCCGAAGAAAAGGCGATGTAGAACTCAACCGTTTGCAAGAAGCCTTCATGAACATCGCTACGGC
>DKIP01000035.1:14746-19022 GCA_002454335.1 Cytophagaceae bacterium UBA6715
GAAGCGAAAAAAGAGGCAATTGCCTTGGCAGATGCAGGCTATGTGCAACAGCAACAAAGAAGCGATGTTTGGGTAGAAGGAAAACAAGGTTTGGCCTTGTTTAAAGCAGGTATTCAAGGCATGTTGATGGGTAAATACATCTCCGAACACGATGCATTAATCGCAAATAAACTTGCTTATGCGATTTGTGGTGGCGATTTAGATACGCCGCAAATGGTCACAGAAGACTATTTACTCGACTTAGAGCGCGAGGCATTCTTATCGCTTTCGGGCGAACGCAAAACGTTGGAACGAATCAGTAGCTTATTAAATGGAGGTAAACCTTTAAGAAATTAATCATGAACGCATATATCATAGCAGGTTACCGCACCGCGGTGGCAAAAGCAAACAAAGGTGGATTTAGAACCATGCGACCCGATGATTTGGCAGCAGAGGTGATCAAACATTTAATGGCGCAAGTTCCTTCCGTGGACCCGGTTCTCGTGGAAGATTTAATCGTAGGTAACGCAATTCCTGAAGCCGAGCAAGGGATGCAAATGGCAAGGTATATTTCCTTATTGTCACTGCCAAAGAGCGTACCCGGATTCATCATCAACCGCTATTGCGGGTCGGGATTAGAGGCCATTGCTTTGGCATCATCCAAAATTGCCGCTGGTATCGCGGATTGCATCATAGCAGGGGGAACAGAATCCATGAGTATGTTGCCGATGATGGGACATAAAACCGTTTTGAATTACAACATTGCCTCCGAGCATCCTGATTATTATATCGGAATGGGTCTAACCGCCGAGGAGGTTGCTAAAAAATACGAAATCACACGTGACGAGCAAGATGCTTTTGCATTCGCCTCACATCAAAAAGCGCTAGCCGCACAAGCAGCTGGTCATTTTGATGCATCGATCGTACCCATCAACGTATCTGAAAATTATTTCGATGCGGCATCAGGCAAGAAAAAAACAAGAACCTGGACTGTTTCCAAAGATGAGGGTCCTCGGGCTGATACAACCATCGATGCACTCGGAAAATTGAAACCCGTGTTTGCCATGGGCGGAACGGTGACCGCCGGAAATGCATCGCAGACTTCTGATGGTGCAGCGTTTGTCTTAGTGGTTTCGGAAGCCTTTGTCAAACAACATAAATTGGAACCCATCGCCCGCATGGTAACCTATGCCACTGCGGGTGTGGAACCAAGTTTGATGGGAATTGGTCCAGTAGAAGCGATTCCTTTGGCTTTGAAAAAAGCTGGACTTGCTTTGCAAGACATCCAACAAATTGAATTGAATGAGGCTTTTGCAGCTCAATCCTTAGCAGTCATTAAGACCTTGGGCATAGACCCGAATATCGTGAATGTGAATGGGGGAGCGATAGCTTTAGGGCATCCGCTGGGATGTTCAGGCGCCAAATTATCCATTCAATTATTCGATGAAATGAAACGCCGCAACCAGAAATACGGCATGGTAACTGCCTGCGTGGGTGGTGGCCAAGGGGTCGCGGGGATTTATGAGCGATTTTAATCCCCCAGGCTAAAGCCTGGGTTATCAAATACTTTATAACCCCAGACTTTAGTCTGGGGCTCTACATACTTAGTCTGGGAAATTCACCAAAAATGACATCAACCGATTACATCCGCCTAGAATCTGAATACGGTGCCCATAATTATCATCCCATTCCCGTCGTCCTGAAAAAGGGCCTCGGCATACATGTATGGGATGTAGAAGGGAAACAATACTTTGACTTTTTGTCGGCCTACAGCGCCGTCAATCAAGGTCATTGTCATCCGCGCTTAATACAAGCTATCACGGATCAAGCCCAAAAACTGACCTTGAGTTCGCGAGCTTTTCATAATGACCAATTAGGCCTAACCGAAAAAAAACTCGCAGAGAAATTCGGTTATGAGAAGGCATTGTTAATGAATACGGGCGTAGAAGCCGGGGAATCCGCGATCAAATTAGCCCGAAAATGGGCATATGAAGTGAAAGGCATTCCAGCGAATCAAGCGCAAATCATCGTCGCAGAAGGGAATTTTTGGGGTAGGACCATTGCGGCAATTTCGTCCTCAACGGATCCTAGTAGCTATCACAACTTTGGTCCCTATGCACCTGGATTTATCAAAATTCCATACAATAATTTACAGGCTTTAGCGGAAAAATTACAAGATCCAAACATCGCAGCCTACATGGTGGAACCTATTCAAGGGGAAGCTGGGGTTGTTTTACCCGATGCAGGTTACTTGAAAAAAGCCGCCGACCTGTGTAAAAAACATAAGGTTTTATTCATCGCCGATGAAATTCAAACGGGTCTTGGTCGGACCGGCGCCTGGTTAGCCTGCCACCACGAATTCGTTCATCCCGATATCCTCTTGTTGGGCAAAGCTTTGTCGGGCGGTTTCATGCCCGTTTCTGCCGTATTATGCAGCGATGAAATCATGCTAACAATTAAGCCCGGTGAACATGGATCAACCTTTGGGGGAAATCCATTAGCTTGTGCAGTAGCGAATGTGGCCATCGACATTTTGGAAGATGAGGATTTAATTGAGAACGCGGAAAAACGCGGCCAACAATTGATGAAATTCCTACAAACTTTACAGGCCAAAACGGCTTTAATCCGTGAAGTACGAGGCAAAGGTTTATTATGTGCAATCGAAATCAATACCGACGAAGATAGCCCGGTCGCATGGGAAATATGCATGGATTTTATGCGGGCAGGGCTTTTGGCAAAACCAACGCACGGTAATAAAATCCGGTTAGCACCGCCATTGACCATTACGAAAACCGAAATGGATCAAGCCTGCGATATCATTGAAAAAGTCTTCCTGGGTTATTGACGAATCTCGAAACAACGCATCGAAATTCCTCCATAAACGAGTTGCTCGTAGGTCGTATAGACTTGCTCGTCTTTACGTGCCAGCGCCAAACTGTACAACAAGGGAATGTAATGATCGGGTGTAGGAACGGAATAACGTCCTCCCGGTGCGCGTTCGTAATCGAGTAATCCTTCGACGTTTTTATCGTCAATTAATTTCGCCGACCACATATCAAATTCATGTGCCCATTCGTAGCCAAAGTTCTCTTGACCTGAGCTCAGGTTAGGTATGCTGGCTTGCAAATTGTGCACAATATTGCCACTACCCAATATAAGCACCCCTTTTTCACGCAAAAACTGTAATTCACGCGCGAGTGAAATATGATAAGCTAATGGCCGTGAATAGTCGATCGACAACTCGAAGCAAGGAATATTATGTTGGGGAAACAAATGACATAACACCGTCCACGCACCGTGATCTAAGCCCCACTCAGTCGTCGGCTGCACCGATTTCACCTCGTCGGCTAATGCAGAAGCAAAGAATGGACTACCCGGAGCAGGATATTGGTATTGATGTAATGCGCGTGGGAATCCACCAAAATCGTGAATCGTTTCCGGTTGTGGGGATGCTTGCACAAAAGTTCCACCGCGGGTCAACCAGTGCGCTGAAACAACTAATACAGCCTGTGGAGGCGCGATAGAGGCGCCCAACTGATTCAAAGATTGCGTAAATGGATTGTCCATTAACGCGTTCATCGGACTGCCATGCCCGATAAACCAAACGGGCTGACGATCCGATGAACGTAATTCAATGGGTAAAATCGACATATTAGCGATTCATAGAAACTAAAAACTCTTCGTTATTACGCGTACCTTTCATTTGCTGTTGCAAGAATTCCATGGCCTCTACCGAGTTCATGTCCGACATGTGCTTGCGCAAAATCCAAACACGTTGCAATACGGCTGGATCCATCAATAGATCCTCGCGACGCGTTCCAGAAGCCGTTACATCAATCGAAGGATAAATACGGCGGTTGGCCAATTTACGATCTAATTGCAATTCCATGTTACCCGTACCTTTGAATTCCTCAAAGATTACCTCATCCATTTTCGAACCGGTTTCAATCAAGGCCGTTGCGATGATGGTCAATGAACCACCATTCTCCACATTACGCGCCGCTCCGAAGAAACGTTTTGGCTTGTGAAGGGCATTGGCATCTACACCCCCAGATAAAATCTTACCTGATGATGGAACAACTGTATTGTATGCGCGCGCTAAACGCGTGATTGAATCTAATAGAATAACGACATCATGACCACATTCCACCATACGTTTTGCCTTCTCCAAAACCAGGTTAGCCACTTTCACATGACGCTCGGCTTGCTCATCAAACGTAGATGAAATCACTTCTGCACGTACTGAACGTTGCATATCGGTTACCTCCTCAGGACGCTCATCGATCAATAAAATGAT
>DKIP01000035.1:19155-27186 GCA_002454335.1 Cytophagaceae bacterium UBA6715
ATTGGCGCAAACAAGTCCAAAATACGCGTCGAATAATTATCTGGCGTCGAAGACAAGTTTAATTTTTCCTCCGGGAACAAAGGCGTTAAATATTCGAAATTAATCCGGTCACGAATCTCATCCGTCGTCTTTCCATTCACAGATTCCACTTTCAATAAAGCGAAATATTTCTCTCCTTCTTTCGGAGGACGAATCTTCCCTAAAATAGTATCTCCTGTCTTTAAACCAAACATTTTGATTTGAGAAGGGGACACATAAATATCATCTGGTGAGGCCAAATAGTTATAATCCGATGAACGCATGAAGCCATATCCGCCTTCTTGCATGATTTCCAACACCCCTTCATTGTCAATTAATCCATCCAATTCTTTGATGACTTGATTGTAATTATTGCGGTGTTGACGATGTTGATGCTGAGGTTGTTGGGCCGGCGCATCCTCTTTCGGCAAGCTATTTAAATCTACCGGTGCGTCTGTAGGTGAAACTTTATCCGCTGCCAAAGGCACATCACTCGTCACAAACGAGGTATCCACTTCTTCTGGTTCGATAATTCCTTCTACTTCGATCGGTGCTTCTTCTGACTGGTTAGGCTTTCCTTTCCGTGGGCGAAGATTCTTAGCAGGTTTTGCGGGAGCTGACGATTCCTTTACTTCAGAAGCAGATGCATCTTCCATAGGCAACAAAGGAGCTTGATCTTCGGATGGTTTTGAAATTCGTTGACGCTTAGGACGGTTGGTTGATTCGGATTTATTATCCATAAAAGGGAAATATTTGATATTTTTTTGATTGAACAATTCCCAAAACGTAACAAAAAAATCCCCTTAAAACATGAGACTGAATCCGGAGGATTAACAGCACAAACAGAGAATGTATTGGGTGAATTGTTAACAGAAACGTTTGCGACATTGAAACGTTGTGCAATACTACATCAGAGTTCGCGGATTGTCAAGCATTATTTCCGCTTTTTCATCCAAATTATCAATTAACGCATTTTTTCAGCACATTACTCACAGAATTGCCCCTTGTTTCGTAGTTTTACACACAAGATGCCAAACACAAATTCAGCTAACAATCTTCTGATCAATGCCTTAAGCGAACGAAAAGACGCGGGGCTGTTGCGTGCGCTGGTGGATGTGGATCAACTGACCGACTTCTGTTCGAATGATTACTTGGGACTCGCGAAAGACCGAGCATTAGCTAAGCAAATTTCCAATGAATTTAGTACCTGGGAATCTGAGCAAAAACCAGCAACTCCGATAAACGGGTCTACAGGTTCGCGTTTAATTTCAGGGAATCATAGCTACATAGAAGCGGTTGAAAAATCATGTGCACAAATGCATCAAGCACCCGCAGCACTGCTTTTTAGTTCAGGATTTGAAGCAAACTTGGGGCTTATCGCTTCCTTGGCTCAAAAAGAACATGTGATCTTCTGCGATAAATTATTGCATGCGAGTTTAATCGACGGCCTTCGTTTGGCACCGGCGGAACGACGCATCTTTAAACATAATGACCTAAAGGATTTAATTCATTTATTGGAGCAATATCCCAAAGAAACCATCAAATGGGTGGTCGTCGAGTCGATTTACTCCATGGATGGCGATATCGCTCCACTGAAAGAATTGGTCGAACTCAAATCAACCTATAATTTCGAACTCATCGTCGACGAAGCCCATGCAGGCGGTGTATACGGACCAAAGGGTGCGGGTTTGTGTGTAGAATTAGGTATTCAAGATTCTGTTTTTGCCCGAGTAGTAACCTTTGGCAAAGCTTGGGGAAATGCTGGCGCGGTCGTACTAGGTTCTGAGGCACTTCGCTCCTACTTGATTAATTTTGCCCGACCATTCATCTATTCAACCGCTCCTACGCCACATCATGTATTGAGCTTAAACACCGCGATGGACTATGTTGCCAAAGCAGATGACCAACGAAAAGCGCTATACGACAACATCATTTACTTTAAAAGATTACAAACTTCGGAACATTGGGGCGACAGTCATACCGCCATTCAAACTTTCTTTGTCACAGGCAATGAGGCGGTGCGTGCGATAGCTACCAAAGCTCAAGCCGCAGGTTTTGCCGTAAAACCCATCGTTTACCCTACGGTTCCGAAAGGAAAGGAACGCATCCGCATAACCCTAACGGCGACCACTTCTCGGACCGAGATGCAAAAACTCATTCAAATACTCGAATCCAATGCCTAAGCAATATATCATCGCCGGAATCGGTACAGAGATTGGCAAAACCGTCTGCTCAGCGATCGTCACGAAAGCACTGCAAGCTGATTATTGGAAACCCGTACAAGCTGGAAATTTGAATGATGGAGATGCCTATTGGGTCCAGCAATGGGTTCCAGGGACGCATGTTTTTGCGTCAACTTATGAACTACAAAATCCCCTTTCGCCGCATACCGCAGCAGAATTGGATGGAATTCGCATTGAACTAAATGCCTTTCATAAACCAGAGACTGAACAAAATTTAGTGGTCGAGTTAGCCGGCGGAATCATGGTTCCGTTAAATGACCAACAAACGAACCTGGACTTAATACAGCATTTAGAACTTCCTGTTATTTTAGTGAGTAAAAACTATTTGGGAAGCATCAATCATACGCTACTGACCTACGAAATTTTAAAATCTCGCAACATTCCGATGGCCGGAATTATCTTCAATGGCCAAACAAATGCGTCTGGAGAAGAGTTTATCGTGAAACACACAGGTTTGCCTGTTTTGTTACGTGTCAGCGAAGAAAAAGAAATTAACCCAAGTATTATTGCGCATTATGCTGAATTATTCCAACGCTAATTTATCCCAACGAGATGCTGCGGTTATTTGGCATCCCTTCACGCAGCATAAAATCGAACCCATTTCGATTCCGATCACGCATGGAAAAGGAGTCTATCTTTATGATGGAGAAGGGAAAAAATACATCGATGCGATTTCGTCCTGGTGGGTGAATATTCATGGCCATGGACATCCGTATTTAGCACAAAAAATCTACGAGCAAGCCCTTAAATTAGAACAGGTAATTTTTGCTGGCTTTACGCACGAACCTGCCATTCAATTATCCGAGCGATTATTGGGGCATTTACCCGAAAACTTCCATAAGGTTTTTTTCTCAGACAATGGTAGCACGGCCGTAGAGGTGGGGATCAAAATGGCCTTGCAATTTTTCCATAATCAAGGCCAAACACAAAAGCGCAAAATCATTGCCTTCGAAGATGCCTACCATGGAGATACATTTGGAGCCATGAGTTTAGGATCTCCCAGTGCCTTCAATGCCCCTTTTCAGGACATGTTGTTTGAAGTCGAATTTCTGCCTAGCCCTGGTGACGCGGATGCTTGCATCGCCGCGATGCGCGAGAAAATGAATCAATCGAATGAATATGCCGCATTCATTTTTGAACCTTTGATTCAAGGGGCTGGCGGCATGAAAATGTATGCGCCCGAAACCTTAGATGCCTTGATCTCGCTTGCTCATGAAAACAAAATACTCTGTATTGCTGATGAAATCATGACGGGTTTCGGTCGGACGGGAAAATGGTTCGCCATGGACTACTTAACCCATAAACCAGATATTGCTTGTTTCTCCAAAGGCCTCACCGGTGGTATGATGGCCATGGGAATTACCACTTGTTCGAACGAATTATTTGATACCTTTTTATCGAATGATCGCAAAAAAACACTTTTCCATAGCCATTCATTTACAGCCAATCCGATGGCATGCGCAGCAGCATTGGCCAGCATGGATTTAATGGAGCAAGCGGAAACTTGGGAAAATATTGCTCGCATTGAGGCGAGTCACCGCACTTGGCAATTAACCCAAGAAGGTCATTACGTTATTCAACAGATACGTATCCAAGGAACAATCATCGCTTTTGAGCTGGCAGTAGGGGAATCCAATGGATACATGCATTCCATACGGGATCGTGCATATCGGTATTTTATTAAAAAAGGGATCCTAATGAGACCCCTCGGTAATACTTTATACATCCTAGCTCCTTACTGCATAAGCAACGATGAGCTTAACTTGATTTATTCAGAAATCGAAAATTTTGTAGCGGAATTAGTTGGCTAATTTCGTGGATTGCCAAGAGACCATTTGCCATCTCCCCGACTCAAAAACGAATACATCTGTAAAACGTAATTTTAGTAGCGTTTCTTTACCTTCGGCATTGATGGTCAATATGTTAAGAATACCTGTATTTATTCCTGTTTTTCCGTAAACACGAGTTAGCAACTCAGCAGCTTCAATGGATAGATAATTTGACTTTCCAGTAAAAATCGAGGCGATGTAGGTTTCTTTATTATCCGAGGCCCCACTCGAATGGAAATAAGTTAAGTCATTATGTAAAACAGCTTCAAGCCCCGCGCGATCTTTGGCAATCATCACCTTAAAACGCCCTAATTCGGCATCTTTCAGTGAATTCACTGTGGGATTTTGAGCGAAAATTTGAAATGTCAGCAAGGCCAACAAGCATAATGTTGCATATTTCATGGCTAGTTTTTTTTCAATAAATACGCATTAGCTTGATTTCTACTCAATTAGGCTCCAAAATTATCCTGAAAAATTCCTACATTTAGCCTACAAAATTGGCATGATGACCTATTTCTGGACTTATTTGCTTTTGGGCTTTCAACACATATTAAATTGGCAAGCCGTCGACCATTTATTATTTATCCTGGCGATTACCTGCATTTTCACTTGGTCTGATATCAAGCATGTGCTTGGGTTGGTAACCGCCTTTACCATCGGCCATTCAGTAACATTGGCATTGGCCACTATAGGGTGGATATTTATCAATTCTACCTGGATCGAATTCCTAATCCCGTGCACGATTTTAATTTCTGCCATTCGGAATTTAAATTTCAAGAATTCTCTTCGGCAAAATTCTTCTAAATTACCTTACATCACGGTTTTGTTTTTCGGTCTCATTCATGGATTAGGATTCTCCAATTACTTGCAAAGCCTATTGGGAAAAGAATCATCCATTTTCACTCCCCTATTGGCTTTTAATCTAGGCTTAGAATGTGGTCAATTAATTGTCTTTGCGATTATCCTATTCTTCACGACAGCCTTGATGAGTTTTACCCGCTTTAAACGGATTCACATGGTCTATGTCATTTCAGGAATCATTATCGGTTTGGTGCTGCCCATGTTAGTTGAGCGCATTCCATAAAAAAAGCCCAACATTTCTGCTGGGCTTTCCATGGTTACACAAAGACTAAAAATCTTCATCCATCGAGAAGGACATCGATTCCTTATCAGCCATGACGCCTGATTTTTGATATTCCGCCACACGCTTCTCAAAGAAATTAGTCTTTCCTTGTAAGGAAATCATTTCCATGAAATCGAACGGATTTGTTGCGTTGTAATGCTTCTTGCACCCCAAAGCAACCAATAGACGATCGGCCACAAATTCGATGTATTGACACATCAATTGAGCATTCATACCAATCAAAGAAACCGGTAATGCAACCGTAACAAATTCTTTTTCGATCTCGACCGCATTTAAGATAATCTCATAAATACGTTCTTGTGAAATTTTATTTTTGATATGATCCGTATACAATAAACAAGCAAAATCACAATGCAAGCCTTCATCACGGGAGATCAATTCATTCGAGAATGATAAGCCAGGCATTAAGCCGCGCTTCTTCAACCAAAAAATCGAACAGAATGAGCCCGAGAAGAAGATACCTTCTACCGCTGCAAATGAAATCAAGCGCTCAACAAAGTTGGGACTTTCAATCCATTTCAACGCCCAATCTGCTTTTTTCTTCACACAATCAATCGTCTCAATGGCACGCAACAAACGATCTTTTTCTTTGGGATCTTGAATGTATGTATCGATCAACAAGGAATATGTTTCCGAGTGAATGTTCTCCATCATAACCTGAAAGCCATAGAAACATTTTGCTTCCGCATATTGAACCTCCTTCAAGAAATTATTCGCCAAGTTTTCATTCACGATACCATCGGATGCCGCAAAAAAGGCCAAGACATGCGAAATGAAATGACGTTCACCATCATTCAATTTCTTCCAATCCGATAAATCTTGTTGAAGATCAATCTCTTCTGCAGTCCAAAACGATGCTTGCGATTGCTTGTAAAATCTCCAGATATCATCGTGTTTTATCGGGAATAATACGAAACGATTGGGGTCCTCGATTAAGAGAGGTTCAGGTAAAAGTTCTTTTGACATGTGAATAATAAATGAATTCGAATTTAAGAATTAATCGCTGATATTGTTTGATTACTAAGACAATATTTTAGGCAAAATTGTTTTGAAAAAATTAAAAGAAAAATCCACCTACTTGAACAACGAGTGCAGAGCCGTAAGGAGACGCTTTCGAAGCTGAATAATTTAAATCATACATAACATTTAAATTGATTCCAATTTTAGATCCTATCCCAATACCCACCAATACCGGATTAGAATATGCATAAGAAGGATTTGTTAGATCGCTAAAATTTTCCACCTGGGCAGTCAAATAGCTTTGTCCCAATAAAGCGGATAGGCCAGGTACATATTGACGAACAAAAATGCGCTCACCAAGTAGATTCGAAGCTGCGTAACCTCGGTACGCAAAATATTGATAAGTCATCCCTACACCGATAATCGTCGTATTCGTGGCCATATAACCTGCCATGGGCGAAAGACCAACACTCGTAGGATTTCCAAAACTCAATCCCGAGATTCCCCCTCCGAAATGCAATCGCTCTCGAAAGCTTAAATCACGCACATCGGGTTCTACGTCTAAGTCTCCACGAGCACCTTCCTCTGCAATCACCTCAGCATCCTGCGCCAAGCTTTCGTAACTCATCAATGTAAATAATATTGCAAAAAATAAGTAAGTCAATTTCATATAATCATGTTGTTGGATAGTAAAAAAAATCTATCCCGCTAACTTAGCTTTGGCAAACCTTCAAGGATTGCCAAAGCTAGGGGTTGGGTTTGTCAAAATTAAAGGATAATTTTGAGATATGAGTTCTCCTGCACCCCAAGATTTCGAAAATCTAGACCCTAAAAATCACATCATTATCAAAGGTGCCCGCGTACACAATTTAAAAAATGTGGACGTTGCCATTCCGCGAAATAAATTGGTCGTCGTGACAGGCCTCTCGGGTTCAGGAAAATCATCACTTGCCTTCGATACGCTTTTTGCAGAAGGCCAACGGATGTACGTCGAAAGTCTAAATTCCTATGCACGCCAATTTTTAGGCCGCATGGAAAAACCAGCCGTGGATTACATTCGTGGGGTTGCTCCTGCCATCGCGATCGAACAAAAGGTCAATACCAAAAATCCCCGCTCAACCGTAGGAACTACCACCGAAATTTACGACTACCTCAAATTACTCTTTGCCCGAATCGGAAAAACAATTTCTCCCGTTTCTGGACAAGAAGTTAAAAAGGATTCCGTATCAAATATTGTAGATTGGATTGTTTCACACGACCAACAAAAGGTCTTGATTTTAGCCCCTTTGTTGAATCACCCGGAAAGATCACTCTTGGAAGAATGCCAATTACTCATTCAAAAGGGGTATACCCGACTGAAATTCGAATCTGAAATTTTGGATTTGGAAGAGCTCATAGAAGATGAGGCAAGCTTAAAAAAGCTAACAAAAAAACGAAATGAAATTGCCATACTAATTGATCGCTTGATTGCCAACAACGAAGAGGAGACCATTTTCCGACTTGGCGATTCCGTTCAAACTGCATACTTCGAAGGTGATGGTGTTTGTTGGGTCGAAATTCAAGACCAAAAACGCAAAAGCTTTTCCAATAAATTTGAATTAGATGGCATGGCCTTTGAAGAGCCCAGCCTGAATTTATTCTCGTTCAACAATCCTTACGGGGCTTGTCGGAACTGCGAAGGTTACGGAAAAGTATTAGGCTTAGATCCCGATTTAGTCATCCCAGATCACGATTTATCCGTTTATGAAGGTGCCATTGCCCCTTGGCGCAGCGAACGCATGAGTGATTGGTTACATCCCTTGTTGCGAAATGGGATCCATTTCGACTTCCCGATTCA
>DKIP01000107.1:0-3872 GCA_002454335.1 Cytophagaceae bacterium UBA6715
AGGGTCGACTTCCCTGCACCCGAAGGTCCCACGAAAGCAATCGTCTCTCCCCCTTTGACTTGGAATGAGATATCGGATAATGCTTCTTGAGTTGCGGATTGATGTTGGAACGAAACATGATCAAAGGTCAAATCCTGAATATGCGTAATTGCCTTTGGATTTTCCGGCTTCTTCTCACCCGGAATTGACAAGATGGTTTCAAAATTCTGAAGCGACACTTCGGCCTCGCGGAAGGTATTCACCACATTCCCAATTTCCTGCAGAGGATTGAAAAGGAAGAAGGAATAGATGTTCAACGAATAAAACTGGCCGATCGTGATTTGACCTTTGTAAATTAAATAGATCAACACAACGACCATGAGCATGCGAAGCAAGTTGACACAAGTCCCTTGCACAAAAGCCATGGAGCGCACGTAACGTACTTTTTTCAGCTCCAACTTAAGGATTTTCTCTGTGGTGGCATTCAAATGGGCAATTTCTTGCTCGGCCAAACCGAGTGATTTCACCAATTCGATGTTACGCAAAGATTCAGTCGTAGAACCCGCTAGGCCTGTCGATTCTTTAACAATTTCAATTTGAATGACTTTGATTTTCTTACTTAACACCGAAGAAACCCAAGCAATCAATGGACCGGTCACAAGGAACAGAGGCATCACCATCCAATGAACAGAAAAGGCATAAACGGAGATAAATACCAAGGCTATAATAGATTGAAAGAGGATGTTGATCCCTAATGTGATTAACTTTTCGACGTCGACACGCACCTTTTGCAGTTTCCCTAAAGTCTCGCCGGATCGTTGGTCTTCAAATGTTTCATAAGGCAATTCCAACGAATGTCTAATTCCATCCGAATACAGATTTGCACCGACCTTTTGGGTAACGGTGTTAATCATATAGTCTTGGAAGTTTTTCGCCACCCGACTCACGAAGGCAACACCCACGGAAGCTAAAGCTAAAGGCCAAATAGCATCCACGAATTGGGACATCGTATGCGTTTCCGCGTGATAGACTGCCGCTACATCATCAATGATTTTCCGGAAGATGTAGGGATCCATCAAAGAGAAAATCTGATTGGTTGCCGCAAGACCTAATGCTGCGAAAACGCGCCAGCGGTATTGTGAAAGGTATTTTAGTAATAGTTTCATGTTGTTGATATACGTTTTCAACCTTGTGGTTGAGTCTCCAGGCTAAAGCCTGGGGTTATAAAAAACCATCTAATCCTATAAGCTCAGACTTCAGTCTAGGGAAACCCAAGTGGGCGCGGTTACTGAAACCTTCCCAACGCCATTTCGGCCACCGTTTTGCCTATCGACAGAGACGAAGTAGCTGCGGGACTAGGAGCATTTAATATATTGATCACTTTTTCGTCTTGCACGATGGAGAAATCATCGAGCAAACCGCCATTGCGATCACAAGCTTGAGCACGTACTCCTGCACCTCCCTCAACTAAATCGTCGATTTGAATTTCAGGAATTAGTCCTTGAAGTGCTTTGGTAAATGCTTCTTTGGAAAAGCTTCGGTACATTTCACCGAGACCGGTTTCCCAATATTTAGCAGCTACTTTTTGGAAGCCAGGCCATGTTAGGGTATCCCAAAGTTCTTTGGCATTAATTCCTAATTTCTTGTATCCTTCTTTTTTAAAGGCCAAAACGGCATTCGGTCCAGCCTCTACCCCACCACGCATCATGCGGGTAAAATGAACGCCTAAGAATGGGAAATTTGGGTCAGGTACCGGATAAATCAAGTTCTTCACCAAGTACTCTTTATCTTTTCTCAATTTGAAATATTCGCCACGGAAAGGGACAATACGAACGTCCAAAGGTTCTTTTTGCGTCCATTGAGCCACTTGATCCGAATACAAACCGGCGCAATTGATAATTAATTTTGCTTCGTAAACGGCCTTATCCGTTTCCACAATGGAATAGCTAAGCCCTTTGGTAATATCGGTCACTTTTTCTCCTAAGTGTAGTTCGCAACCTTTGGCTTGAATGCCTTGCGCTAATTTAGCAGCTACAGCACGATAATCTACGATTCCCGTTTGAGGCACCCACATTCCCTCAACACCAATCACATGCGGCTCGTGTTCACGCATTTCCTCCAAACTTAACTTCTTCAGACCATCCAAACCATTTTGTTGGCCTCGTTGAAATAAATTCTCTAATTGAACGCGCTGGTCTTGCGTGCTTGCGACAACAATTTTCCCGGTTAATTCAAAAGGGATGTCTTCTTGTTGGCAATAATCGATTAATTGGTGATACCCTTCAATGCAATTTTTGGCCTTTAAAGAACCCGGCTTGTAGTATAAACCTGAGTGGATAACGCCGGAATTATTTCCGGTTTGATGCATAGACACCATTTTCTCTTTTTCAAAAAGGGCGATTTTCAATGCAGGATTTGATTCCAATATGCGGTGAGCTGTCGCGAGGCCCACGATGCCTCCGCCGACAATAATTACATCTAAAGCCATAAAGTGGTTGAGTGAAATAACTAAGCCTCAAAGATACGAAATCAAGGCGGGGAATTATCAATTAATTATCAGGTACTTGATGATTTTTCGAAATAGCTTGGGTGATTTTTTTGTAGCTTTGTGCTCCCTCATTTGTAGCTTCGCCAAACCTTCCAGGATTGGCGAAGCTGAGGGGATAAGCACAAAAGCCTTGAATCCACAGATTGAACAATTGTATCGCATGGCACAAAAGCCATCCCGAATTATTTTGGGATTGATGTCGGGGACCTCCCTCGATGGCTTAGACATGGCTTTATGTCGTTTCAGTGGGCAAGGTTTACAGACTCAATGCGAGGTATTGCATTTTGACTCGGTTCCCTTTGAGGAAGATTTCAAAGCGTCTATCCGAGCAGTATTTGCAAAGGAGCACATTCATTTCCCCAGTTTATGCACATTGAACGCGCAAATCGCGCGGACACATGCGGATATTATTTTGCAAACATTACAACGCTGGGGGATTCAACCCTCTGAGGTGGATGCTTTGGCCTCGCATGGACAAACCGTCATGCACCGACCAGACCGTTCGGGCCATATCCCGCATTCAACCTTGCAAATTGGGGATGGGGATCATTTGGCGCATTTGACAGGAATTATCACACTTTCCGATTTTCGCCAAAAGCATGTTGCCGCGGGAGGCGAAGGGGCTCCGCTAGCGATGTTTGGGGATTATTTTTTATTTACCAAAGCCGGAGAAGATCGGATTTTATTGAACATGGGTGGCATTGGGAATTTCACCTATTTACCCGCAAATCAAGATCCTAACGGCATACTTGTTAGCGATACGGGGCCCGGAAATACATTACTCGATGCATGGGTGCGGGCACATTATCCGGAAAAAAGCTTTGATGAAGATGCACAGATCGCACGATCCGGACATGAGAATAAGGCATTCTTGAAAGCATTGATGGATTTATCTTTTTTCAAAGAAGCCTTTCCAAAGAGTACGGGGCCAGAATATTTTCATTTAGAGCAAGTGAAAGCTTTGGCACCGGCAGGTATTTCCTCGGAAGACGTTATGGCAACGTTAACTCGGTTTACGGCGGAGAGCATCGCCGTAGCCATTCAAAGCTATACGAAAATTAATGCTGGCAACATATTTGCTAGTGGTGGTGGGTCAAGAAATCCGTTAATCATGGAGCATTTGCGTGCATTATTACCTGGATTTATGGTTCAAGATTCTGCGGTCTTGGGAATTGAATCCGCCGCCAAAGAAGCCGTTTTATTTGCTTTGTTGGCCAATGAAACCTTGATGGATCCGGGTGTGACACGCGACCGACGTTTGGGTGACTCGCCTTGGATGACGATGGGGAAGATTAGTTTAGCAAATTGAGTGAAGAGTTAAGAATGAAGAGTTAAGAGTGAAGAG
>DKIP01000107.1:3931-4092 GCA_002454335.1 Cytophagaceae bacterium UBA6715
AAGAGTGAAGAGTTAAGAGTTAAGAGTGAAGAGTTAAGAATGAAGAGTTAAGAGTGAAGAGTTGGGGTGTAAATTTACCCTCCGGACTTCGGACTGGCGACTAGAGACTGACGACTGATTAATAATTTACCCTCCGGACTTCGGACTATAGACTAGCGACT
>DKIP01000107.1:4248-14996 GCA_002454335.1 Cytophagaceae bacterium UBA6715
TATTCAGAGGATGCGCAGGTGGGACATCGTTTGGATAAGGAAACAACGGGCGCTTTGGTGATCGCGAAAAACCCGGAGGCTTACCGACATATTTCCATGCAATTTGAGCATCGTGAAACGGCGAAACGTTATCATGCCGTGGTGGAAGGTATGCACGACTGGGATGGCATGTTAGTGAATTTACCCATACTCCCCCTCAAAGACGGTAAAGTAATCATCGCACGGTCTAATGGCAAGCACGCAGAAACATGGTTTCGTTCCTTGAAAGTTTACAAGGGATATACCTTGGTAGAATGCATGCCGATTACAGGCCGCATGCACCAAATTCGGATTCATTTGACTTGTCTACATGCGCCCATCGTAGCAGACGAAATGTATGGAGGAAAGGATGTTTATTTATCGGATTTGAAGCGAAATTTTCATTTGAAAAAGGACACGGAGGAGCGACCATTGATGCGTCGCGTGGCCTTGCATGCCCATAGCTTGAGCTTCAACCTGATGGATGGTAGCCCGATCACCGTAGAGGCACCCTATCCAAAAGATTTCAATGTCTTGGTCAAACAATTGGAGAAGTATTCGTAAATTTGCAATCCTGGCTCCGTAGTTCAATGGATAGAATGTAGGTTTCCGGTACCTAAGATGCAGGTTCGATTCCTGCCGGGGCTACTTAATGATCGGGAAATATAAAAGGACATTTCGAAAGAGATGTCCTTTTTGTATTTTAGGGGAAAAGATAATTTTTGTAGCAAGTGTGAATTATAAATCAAAACTGTCTATGACTTTGGTACACTTAGTGTATCAAAATCTCGCCTCTAGTGAAAAACAAAAAGATGTTTCATGTTTCTGTCATTCTGGACGGATTGAAATAAATTAAGTAGTCGACATTAACATCGAATAAATAATTCCCTTTTCTTGAAATACTTAATACAATTTCATTATTTTAAAACAAAACCTATCTAAAATGAAAAATATCGTTGTTTGTTTGATTTTCTGCATCAGCTTCTTACCCGTATGGGCTCAAAAAAGTAAACGCCCAAACATCATCTTCATCATGTCAGACGATCATGCCTATCAAGCTATTTCAGCTTATGATCAACGATTAATTTCGACCCCCAACATTGACCGAATTGCAAAAAATGGAATACTTTTCACAAACGCCAGTGTGACTAATTCCATTTGTGCGCCGAGTCGGGCAACAATTCTAACAGGCAAACATTCGCACCTGAATGGGAAGGTGGATAATCATTTTCCTTTTGATACGACCAACATCACATTTCCGCAGATATTACATACGAACGGATATCAAACGGCCATGTTTGGAAAATTGCATTTTGGCAATAATCCAAAGGGCTTTGATCAATTTAAAATCTTGCCAGACCAGGGCAATTATTACAACCCGGATTTCATAACAAAAAATGAGGGAAAGATTAAGGTTAATGGCTACGTAACGGATATCATTACCGACATGACCTTGGATTGGTTAAAGCATGAGCGGTCTATCGACAAACCTTTTATGCTCATGTATCTGCATAAGGCACCGCATCGTTCGTGGCTGATGGCCGAGCGGCATTTGGAGGAAATGACACAGAAAAAATACCCTGAACCAAAGACTCTTTTCGACGATTATTCCGGTCGGTCGGCTCCTGCCAAAGAAGCGGAAATGAATATCTTAACAAGTATGAGTTGGGCCGGAGACAACAAAATATACCCTGCAACCATGGATTCTTTAAAGATTCAAGAAATTGGTTTTGATAAGCTTCGGTTTGCTGCTGAAATGGGCCGTTTAAACCCCATCCAAAAAGCGAATTTTGAGCGGGTTTACGATCGCATCAACGCGGAGTTTAAGCAGGCTTATCCGAGCATGACGGAACAAGATAAAATGCGATGGAAGTTTCAGCGCTACATGCAAGATTATTTAGGAACGATTCGTGCCGTGGATGAAAATGTGGGGCGCTTATTGGACTATTTGGAAGCAAACAAATTGATGGAAAACACCATGATCGTATACACCTCCGATCAGGGTTTTTATCTGGGTGAGCATGGTTGGTTTGACAAACGATTTATTTACGATGAGTCGTTCAAAACGCCGTTAATGGTTTCTTGGCCGAAACAGATTAAGCCTGGGCAAAAATCAGATGCCTTGGTTCAAAATCTCGATTTTGCACAAACCTTTCTGGATGCTGCAGGCATTCCGGCACCTAAGGACATGCAAGGCCAAAGTTTGATTCCGTTGATGAGGGGCAATGCTTGGTCACGCGATGCGGTCTATTACCACTATTATGAATATCCGGCAGAACACATGGTGAACCGCCATTATGCCATTGTGACGAAGAAATATAAATTGATTCATTACTATTTTTCTGCAGATACTTGGGAGCTAATCGACCGCGAAAAAGATCCCTTGGAATTGAAAAATGTTTATAATGATCCAGCTTATACATTTGTACGTAAAACATTGCATCGACAATTGGAGGCTTTGCGATTGAAATACAAAGACAATAGTACGATTAGCAATGGCTATATCGATCGGTTTTTGAATGATGCTGCTGATGGAAAAGTGTTTGGAGTACCCAAAGCGAAGGCAGTGGAGTTGAAGGCTAAAAGAAAATAGCATGTCAGCCAAACTTACCATACTTTTAGAAGGGTGGATACTTTCATTTGCACTTAGTTTATCTGGTTTGGGTCAGACAAAAATCCCTGTATGCCATGCCCCCATACCCACCAAACTTAAGCTCATTCAAACAACTAGGCCGAGACCTACCAAGAAATCGCACGTTGGTATGAAACGTATTCCTGCAGGTGTTTTTTTTATGGGATCACATGATTCGCAAGGTCGTTCCGATGAATACCCTATTCATCAAGTACGCATAAAGGCTTTTTGGATGGATGAAACAGAAGTGACCAATGCAGCGTTTGCAGCGTTTGTTAAAGCAACAGGTTACATTACAACTGCCGAGAAAGCCATCGATTGGACAACACTAGTTCAGCAAGTTCCCAAAGGAACGCCTAAACCTGCTGATTCGCTTTTAGCACCAAGTTCTTTAGTATTCGATCCTAGGGATAGCCCGGTGGATTTATCAGATTATTCTCAATGGTGGACATTCAAACAAGGGGCTGACTGGCGGCACCCAGAAGGTCCTGGATCTACCATTAATGGCCGAGAAAAACACCCTGTTGTTCATGTTTCTTGGGAAGATGCCACGGCCTATGCCCATTGGGCCGGCAAAAGATTACCTACAGAAGCTGAGTGGGAATGGGCAAGCCGTGGAGGATTATTAAATAAGATTTACCCATGGGGGGACGAATCGGTGAATATTCTTCCCTATAAAACGAATAGTTTCCAAGGAAAATTTCCTGATGAAGATCAGGCATTAGACGGGTATAAAACAACCACAGCACCCGTAAAATCTTTTCCAGCAAACGGTTATGGATTATTTGACACTGCAGGAAATGTATGGGAATGGTGCGCAGATTGGTATCGGGCTGACTATTACAAAAAAAGCCCAATATCAAATCCCCTAGGCCCCTCATCAAGCTATGACCCTGATGAGCCAGGTATTGCCAAACGTGTTATGCGTGGTGGGTCATTTTTATGTAATGATGGATATTGTTCTAGTTACCGTAATTCCGCTCGCATGAAGTCCAGCCCAGACACCGGTTTGCAACATACAGGCTTTCGATGTGTGATGAATTAACCATGGATGTTCCCCATTTTTAAAATAAGTAAAACTGCAGGCATCGAGGTATAAATTCTTTACTTACCATTCGAATGGACTCATATGTTAATAATCTTATCCTAAGGCGAACGAAGATTAATCAATCAAAACATGTCCAGCACTTGTGCAGCAAACCATCCAAAAACTACCATTTTGCTACACCCAAAGACCCCAAAATGGCCTTAAAATTAAATAAAGACCCGTTTTATGATCATGTAGGTTTCCGGTACCTAAGATGAGGCCGGGGTCGCGTCCGACTCGATTCCTGCCGGGGCTACTTAATGATCGGGAAATATAAAAGGACATTTCGAAAGAGATGTCCTTTTTGTATGTAACAAAAAATAAAGCCCCCCACTATTCCTAGCAGAGGGCTTCGCATAAATTTAAGGTATTAGGGTTAGGTAATCGCGTGACGTGTATTAGAACTAGAATTATTTACACTACAAAGGAACATCGTTCCCGCGGTTCCCACAATGAGACCTAGGCCTCATTTTTATACCCAAAATGACTAAGCGCAAAAGTAAGTAAGCTGTTGTTTTCCGTTGACAAATTCAACTTCTTGCTAATATGATACCGGTGGTTTTTAACCGTTTTTTCGGAAATGAAAAGTAAATCCGCGATTTCTTTGGTTTTCTTATTTTGCGCAATCAGTTCTAGAATTTTCAATTCGGCTTGCGTCAGATCCCCTAACTTTTGGCTTTGTTGTGCCACTGTAACTATTTGATCAAAGGCTAGCTCAACCGAAACACGAATTTGATGTTCACTCCAAGGCTTTAAAATATAATTAACCGGATGTGTCTTCCCTGCCATTTCAACAATCTTTCTGTCACTAAAAGCGGTCAAATATATAATGGCTAATTGAGGTTTCAATTGTAAGGCTTGCTTAACAAAATCAATTCCACTCGGACCTTCGCCTATATTTATATCGCAAATGGCTAAGTGTGGATTAAACGAGTCAAGGGCCAATAAAGCCGCATTAAAGTCATGAAACACCTGACAAACATAGCCTAGATTTTCCAGAATCTCCTTGATATCCAATGCCACTATAATCTCATCTTCCAAGATGATTACTCGCTTTTCTTCCATCGTTAAATCATAAAATGTAATAAATGCTTGATGCCTTGGCTTTGATGCAGGGTATAGGTCGCTCCCATTTGCTCACTCAATATGCGAATGAGCCGCATCCCTAAATTTGAATTTTGATTAATCTCCTCGACTAAACCAGGTCCATTATCCTCAATAGTTACCATGACCTGAAGGCCTTTCTGTTGAATATCAATCCGTAATTGACCGGTAGATTCACCTACAAATGCATATTTAAACGCATTGGAAACAATTTCATTAATAATCAATCCTAAGGTACCAATCCGTTCAAACCGCAACTTAATCGAATCCTCGATGTGGAAGTCGATCTGTACAGGATGCATTTCATCTTGCGCATACATTTGCTGTAAATGCTCGACCAACGTGCGCACGTAACTATCTAATTGGACAAATTCCATTTCGTCCGATTGAAACAAATTATTATGCACCAACGCAATCGTTTGGATACGATTTTGGAGCGCTAATATCAAATCAACGGATTCCTCATTTTTAGTTCGCCTTTTCTGAAGATTCAACAAACTATAGATCACTTGTAAATTATTCTTCACTCGATGATGCAATTCCTTAAGGAGGACTGCGTTTCGTTCATGCTCCAAATCCAATTGAATTCGATTTTGCGTCAGCAGACCTTTTTGGCGAAAATTAACATAGAGTAGTATTGAGCCAAATAAAATGGTTCCGAGAATTATACTTAACAACTTAATTTTAAAATCTTGTAATTTTGCAGACTCCGAATATACTTCTACCTGATGCAAATTTTTGAGCGACTCCTCCCGATGTTTAACTAGCTCCAATTGACCCAAAAGCAAAATAGACTTATTCCGATTAATGTGTGCATTCACCGTATCCTGGTAGGCATGTAGCGCTTTGTTATAGAAATAAGCAGAATCAAATTGTTTTTTGGCCGAATAATAATCTGCATAAGCACCCAGCATCATTACTTTTACCGGCATGAGGACTTTTTGAGCCATCAAGACGCGGGCATGATCCATGTAATACTTAGCTAATTGCAGTTGCTTATTGTGCAGGTAAGCTCGCGCCAGTAAAATCTCTTTGGCAATTTGATTATCGGGATTATCAATACTAGCTTGGATGTCAAACTTCAACATAGGAATCGCCATGCGATAGTCTCCCATATCCATATTACATTTAGCGATTTGCCCCTTAAACAATCCCTCCCAATAGTGCAATTCTCGGGGCAAATAAACGGCTTTCGCTGCTTGACGAACTTCATCAACTTCCTGGTAACCTTGCGCATATACTTCCCGCGCTTTCTTAAAATTTTTCAAGTCGGCATACAACCTACCCAAACGTTCCAAATAAACTAATCGGCTGTAATCTCCACGAGGTGGTATTGGCTGAAACTGCTTAAAATCACGTAAGGCGTCCTCAAAGAGCCCACATTCTCGATAGATTTCCCAAAAGGTCTTGATATAACCCAATTTAATCCGTAAACGCCTAATTGGGATGGCTTTTTCTATTTCGTTTTTGCCTCGGTACTCTTCCTCTAACTTGATGAGGATGTGACGCCAATAATACGTAGGTACTTGCTTTTGATGTTTAAATAAAAACTCAAAAAATGGCAAGCCATGTGAAAATTTGGCCTGATTATGATAGACCATCGACAACGGAATGGCGGCTTTGACCATCAAATCCAAGTTCTGTTTTTTAACAGCTTGAGACCATTGCGATTCAAGAATTCGCTCTAAATCAGTAACATTACCATACGAGAAAAAACTACCATCTACACGAAATATTCGATCCCAAGTTTTCCACATGAAATGAGGATTTTGGTAGCGTAGATCACGTTTAAATTTATCTGGATTGAAGGAGTCGTCAGACCATCCTCGAATCGAAACGAGCAGCAACAAATAGAGTAAAACCTTAGTAAGGCTACTTAATTTCATTTGATTTTGATTAGAACTAGGGCCTTTTCAGGACTTAATATCCCCAAGTTAAGACCTTCCAATCAAAAATCAAATGTTAAGTTTATTTAACCTCAAACACCAAAGCCGTCTTCGCAGGAACTTCCAAATTCGCCCCCAAAACTTGCGTCTTGTCACTCAAAACATCAGTTAACTGAGCCCCCGGCTTAATCAATTCCGCATAATTTCCCATGCTGAGTGACTTCGAGGTGGAATTCTTATTCATCACGACCATAACTTTGCCTTTTTCCGAATGACGGAAATATACATATACCCCATTTTCTGGGCCAAAATGCGTCAATTTCCCATCGTGTATGACAGCATTGTTTTTACGCCAATTCAACAATTTCTTAAAGAAGTCTTGCGTGCTTTTCTCGTCAGCCGTAAATCCACGTTGGGTTACTGCATCTTTGGTATCTCCGGGCCAACCGCCATAAAAATCGCCACGAATTTCGCCATGTTCGTTGCTTTTGGGATTCGACATCAAGATTTCGGTTCCGTAAAAAATTTGCGGAATGCCACGTGTCGTCAACAAATAGGTCATTCCCATTCGGAATAAAGCTTGGTCATGTTTGACCTGTGAATAGAAGCGTGACATGTCATGGTTATCCCCAAACACCACCAAATTATCCGGATTCGCATAAACCAAATCATTCGAAATCACCGAATAAATCTTGTTCAAACCCTTGCCCCAATCTTGATCATTCTCATTCATTGCCTCCGAAATGGCATTTTGCAACGGAAAATCCATCAAGGCCGGCAACGATGATTTGAAACCATCGCGGTTGATTTTACCTTTTTGCCAATAAGATGTAATGATTGGATTCGATGACCACTCCTCGCCTACCATGTTCAAATTGGGGTATTCCGCTAGTACCGCGTCCGACCAGCGTGCCTCGAAATGTTTTTCAGAGTACGGATAGGTATCGATTCGAATACCACCCAGATGGGCATATTCAATCCACCAAATTGTATTCTGAATCAAATAATTCGCCATAAATGGATTCTTTTGATTCAAATCCGGCATGGCAGGAACGAACCAACCTTCGGTCTGCATTTTGGCATCGTACTGTGACACATGGGGATCTTGAACCGTTTCCCTACGGTGTGTTGTCGATACAAATTTGCCATCAAAATTAATCCAATCTTTAAACGGAAAATCTTTCATCCACCAGTGACCATCGCCGCAATGATTCAATACGACATCCATTACGAGCTTAATGCCCTTTTGGCCTGCCTTTTCCGCTAATTCCTTGTATTGCGCATTCGTCCCAAAACGCGGGTCGACCAAATAATGGTCCGTGATCGCATAACCATGATAACTTTCTTTCGCCTGATCATTGGCCAAAACCGGCATATTCCAAATCGCCGTAAATCCCATGTCATGGATATAAGGCAAACGGTCAATGATACCTTTTAGGTCACCCCCATGCCGACCGTACATTTCGTTACGCGCGGGATTGGGTTCACGGTAAGTTGGAGCAGCATCGTTGCTCGGGTCGCCATTCGCAAAACGATCGGGTGTGATAAGATAGATGACATCTTTGGTTGAATAGGATGGTCGATTCGCGGAATTCGGTACACGTGAATCGAGTTTATAGTCGATGTGATGAAGGATTTTATCCCCCTTTTGAATGTCAATCGGATATGACCCTGCCAGCGCGTTTTTCGATATTTCACAATCTACGAAAAGGTAGTTTGGACTATCGGCATTATGCACTTTAACAATTTTTAAACCCGGTTTTTTCGAGATAACCTCAGCACCTTTTAAGTCCTTTCCATGGATTAGGAGCTGTAAATTGGGGTTTTTCATGCCCACCCACCAGTTGAGCGGTTCGATACGTAAATCTTGTGCTTGAAGTGCATGTAGGCTAACTGCCGCAAATAGGAATAATATAAGTTTCTTCATGAATATGGAGGGTTTTGTTCAGGATGTCAGGGTCAAGACCCTAACATCCTGTGGGATAAAATTAGCTGAAATGGAGCAAAAAAGCGTTAAAAATGGCCTAAAAATGTGAAAATTATCATGTTTTAGGTAGTTAAACGGACGAAAAAGTGCTTGTTTGCGTAACGCTGCCGGGGTCGCTGACCCCGGCAGCGTTTACCCCCCGGTATCTTGCTTTTCCACGTAGATTTCAAGATATTTGTACTAATTAAAGCCCTAAAACAATTATCCTATGTGTGGAATCGTCGCCTACATCGGCTCTCAAGCCGCTTATCCCATCATTTTAAAAGGTCTTAAGCGTTTAGAATACCGCGGTTACGACAGCGCAGGAATTGCACTTTACGGCAAAAACATCACCAATTTCAAGAAAAAAGGACGCGTTGCTGAGCTGGAATCGTGGACAGACGATATCACCCTGTCAGCGTCAGTGGGGATAGGGCATACGCGCTGGGCGACGCACGGCGAACCGTCCGATGTGAATGCACACCCACACAAATCGAACTCGGGAAAATTGACTTTGGTCCATAACGGAATCATCGAAAACTATGCATCCTTAAAGCAAGAGTTGATTCAAAAGGGATATACGTTTGAGAGTGCGACGGATACGGAGGTTTTGGTGAATTTTATTGAGGAAATCCAACGGAGCAACAATTATTCCTTGGAAGAGGCGATGCGCATCGCGTTAAAGCGCGTGGTAGGCGCTTATGTGATTATTGTGATGGAAGAAGGATTCCCAGACCGACTGATCGCGGCGCGCAAAGGAAGTCCTTTGGTGATCGGTGTGGGTGATGGCGAACACTTTTTGGCATCTGATGCCTCGCCGATTATCGAATACACGAAGAAAGTAATTTACGTTAATGATTATGAATTGGCCATTATTTCCCAAGATGAAATCATCTTGAAGAATTTGGGAAATGAGCCGATTACCCCATACATCCAACAATTAGACATGGAATTAGCCCAAATCGAAAAGGGTGGCTATGACCATTTCATGTTGAAGGAAATTTTCGACCAACCAGCCTCATTGACTGACTGTTTACGCGGCCGGTTGGATAGTGAAAACATGACGTTGACCTTGGCTGGCGTTGAACAACATTTATCCGTCTTTTCTCAGGCCAAAAGAATCGTCATCGTAGCCTGCGGAACCAGTTGGCATGCTGGCCTCGTTGCCGAATACATGATTGAGACCCTTTGCCGCATTCCGGTGGAGGTGGAATATGCCTCGGAATTCCGTTACCGCGATCCGGTGATTGGGCCCGGCGATATCATTATTGCGATCTCCCAAAGTGGGGAAACGGCAGATACCTTGGTCGCCATCGAACGCGCGAAGGAACAAGGAGCCTTTATTTTTGGGGTGGTAAATGCCGTAGGATCTTCGATCGCACGTATTTCACACGCGGGTGCCTATACGCATGCCGGACCGGAAATTGGCGTAGCGAGTACAAAAGCCTTTACGGCCCAATTGACCGTTTTAGCCATGATGGCGATGAAAATAGGTAAGGCCAAAGGTACCCTAGCCACAGCCGAATATGATCGTTTGATTGCAGAATTGGCATTGATTCCTGAAAAGGTCAAAACGACTTTGGCGACACATGAAGCCATTAAAGAAGTTGCCAAACATTACGCAGATGCGCGTGATTTCTTATTCTTGGGTCGTGGATACAACTTCCCGGTTGCCTTGGAGGGGGCCTTAAAGTTGAAGGAAATTTCCTACATCCATGCGGAAGGATATCCGGCAGCGGAGATGAAGCATGGTCCGATCGCTTTGGTAGACGAAAACCTGCCGGTCTTGTTCATCGCGACCAAAGATGCGTATTATGAGAAGATTGTGAGTAATATCCAGGAAATCAAGGCTCGCAAAGGTATGGTGATTGCGGTGATTTCGGAGGGGGATTCGCTGATTCGCGATATGGCTGACCATGTGCTGGTTGTGCCGGAGGTGGATGAGTTGTTGGCCCCGCTGATTAGCGTCCTACCTACTCAATTATTGTCTTATTACATTGGGGTATTGCGCGGATTGGATGTGGATAAACCACGTAATTTGGCGAAGTCGGTGAC
>DKIP01000025.1 GCA_002454335.1 Cytophagaceae bacterium UBA6715
ACCACACACAAAAATATTTTACTTTTTTTTGTTCTAGTCTTATTTGCTTAACTATTTAAAGGATAAAATGTAATTTTTCTGTTTTCCGTTACCCACCAATAAATATCGACCACGAATCTTCTCAAAATCCAATGCCGCATTCGGATCCGTTATTTTCACTTTATTTACACTAATGGCATTGTTTTGAATTGCTTTACGAGCTTCTCCTTTGGAAGGGAAAATTAAATTCTCCGTTCCTACACTGATTAAATCCGTCAGGTTTTTGCATTCAGCTAACAAGGTCGCCGATACTTCATGGATCGGTAATTGGCCTAATAATGCTTCTGATGCACCTGCAATTAATTCAACCGCATCTTTGGAAAACAAGAGGGTAGAGGCCTCAATAACCAAAGCACATACCTCCGCTCCATGTACCCGGGTCGTTACTTCCTCCGCAACAGCCTTTTGTAAAATGCGTAAATGTGGCGCCTCCGCGTGTTGCTTCTCTAATTCCTCTATCTGCTCTTTCGTATATAGGGTAAATACGCGTATCAAACGAGGCACATCCGCATCCGCAGCATTTAACCAAAATTGGTAAAATGCGTAAGGGCTCGTCTTTTCTGCATCCAACCAAACATTGCCCGATTCAGATTTGCCAAATTTCGTTCCATCCGCCTTCGTTACTAGGGGTGTCGTTAAGGCAAATGCAGCTCGCTCTGTTGCATCTTCATCATGGCCTTCTTTCCGACGAATAATTTCCGTCCCCGTTGTAATATTTCCCCACTGATCCGAACCACCCATTTGTAATCGGACATTCTTCGTCTTATATAAATGGTAAAAATCGTAACCCTGTAGTAATTGGTAAGAGAATTCCGTAAATGAAATACCGGTTTCCAAACGCTTCTTAACCGAGTCTTTTGACATCATGTAATTGACAGTCAAAAACTTTCCCGCCTCTCGTAAGAATCCCAAAAAGCTGAATTCCTTAAACCAATCATAATTATTAACAACCTCAGCTGAATTAGTTCCCGCATGAAATTCCAAGAATTTTTCCAATTGCTTTTGAATACCAATCTGATTGGCTCGCAAGGTGTCTTCCGACAAAAATTCGCGTTCCGCAGCTTTACCCGATGGATCTCCAATCATTCCCGTCGCGCCGCCTACCAAAGCAATGGGCTTATGGCCACACAATTGAAAATGCTTCAACAACATAATTGCTGCCAAATTACCTATATGTAAACTGGGTGCTGTTGGATCAAACCCAATGTATGCCACGGTCATCTCTTTGGCTAATTGATCCTCTAATCCCGGAATCATATCCTGCAACATACCTCTCCAGCGCAATTCTTCAATGAAATTCATCTTCCTATATTTAATAGCCCTAGTCTTCAGCCTAGGGTCCCTAGGTTAAAACCTGGGGTTGATAATATTTATTTTTGGTTTCTAACGTCCAAGGTCCATTTTCTTGGGTCACAAAATTAATGATTCTTCGGAATTATTTTTCCTTTTTGAAAAACAAACACGCATCCCCATAACTTAAGAAACGATAACTTTCTTGTTTGGCTTCTTCGTAAATATCCTTCCATGCATCCCCGATTAAAGCGGAGACAAGTACCAATAAAGTTGATTTGGGTTGATGGAAATTCGTGATCAACGCATCGCAGAATTGAAAACGATAAGTTGGCATTATGAGTAGTTCCGTTTGAGCTAACCAATTTGATAATTTATTAGCATCCATATAATGCAAGATTGCTTGTAAGGCATCCGTTTTAGAAACCTCCATGCGATCTTGATAAGCGAATTCCTTAGGGATGACAAAACCTTCCGTGGGAATGGCTTTTTTTTCGCATACCCATACCCCTGACCAATATAAACTCTCCACGGCACGAAGTGCAGTCGTTCCCACAGGGACAAAAGTTCCTGAATGCTCCATCAATTGCTGAATGAATGAACGTTCAAAGATGAGCTGCTCACGATGCATCGGATGATTCCGTATTTCATCTTCTTTAACTGGTAAAAATGTCCCAGCTCCTACATGTAAGGTTAGGAAACTTTTTTGGATACCCTTTCCTTCCAATCGGTCGATGATGGCTGGTGTAAAATGCAAACTTGCGGTAGGTGCTGCAACGGCTCCTAGTTCTTTGGAAAATACCGTTTGGTAGCGTTCTTGATCCGATAATTCCGTATCACGCTCCATATAAGGAGGTAAAGGGATTTTACCTATTTCATTCAAAATGCTTGCGAATGTATGCTCGCCCGACCATTGAATCTGAACTTGATTTAATTCTCGCTCATGCCAATGGATGCGTAAAGCAACCTCTTGGCCTTCAATTTCAATTCTTTTGGTAAGCGTTTCGCCTATTTTCCACCGCTTTTTATTTCCCACCAAACATTCCCAGGTGATCTCTCCGCGCTGCTCCATAACTTGTTGCGTCGCGATGTTGTCTGCCAAAGGCTTCAATAAGAATATCTCAATAGTCGTGCCACTTTCTTTCTGTAATTGAATGCGCGCCGGAATGACCTTTGTATTATTGAAAATAAAAAGGCTATTGGTTGGAACTAATTCAGGTAGGTTTTGAAATGAATGATGGCTACTAATCCCAGAACGGTGAACGAGCAAGCGCGATTCATCCCGCTGCTGGCTCGGGAAAAATGCTATATGAGAATTGGGTAATTCATAATCAAACGCCTGAATCGAAATGTCGGGCATGTTGGAAATCATGCTTCTTCTGGGCTATGCGTCGGTGATAAAAATAGTCGAATGGGCAAGTATAACAACCAAACAAGAATCAAGACGATTCCCAGTTTTGGAATATAGGTGTAGTCAGCGTCAAAGGTTCGTTGGTCGTTCAACAGGAGTAAAACGCGGAAAACTAAAATCAAATAGGTATTAATCAGAGCAGGCAAGAAATGTAACCAATTAATTAAAGTTGCTTTAATCGTTGCATCCCCTTTGCTAGCGAAAATTTGGAATACGTTTCCCCAAACTTGCTCGGAAACGTTGGCGACACTTTTGATGAGTAATAGGGCCAGTACATTGAGTACGGTTACGATGCCGGCCGACAAATAAAAGATTTCTTCTTTAGGCAAAAATCCATCTCCACGCCCTGTTTCACCGAAATGTACAGCTGCAGGATCTGGTAATCCGCGATAAACGAATAACAAGGTTATGCCAAAGGCAACCATGGAAACTATGCGCCAAACACGCGAAACGAAATAATCGATTGACATAGGATTCAAAAATATCTTCAAAATTAGTTCATAAGCGCGCGATTGCCTAATCTTTCTTGTTTTTTGATAAATATGGGCTTTCCTTTGGATTCAAGGCCGAAAAAACTATTTTTGTTGTTCTTTTACAAAATATGAAGATCTATACAAAACAAGGTGATGGAGGGTTTACGCGATTAGCCGACGGGAAGGGTTTGTCAAAATCCGACTTTCGTTTAGAAGCTATTGGCGATTTAGATGAACTGAATTCACATTTGGGACTTCTTGTTTGTAAAGTTGACGCGGAACTTGCCGCTAAATTACAGGCCATACAATCTAGTCTCTTTGTTTTGGGGGCACATGTTGCAAGCGATTCTAAAGAAGTATTAGGTAATATGGAATTGATTTCCTTGCAAGATATTGTCGCATTAGAGAATAATATTGATGCCTTGGATGCTCAATTAGCTCCTATGCGGTTTTTTATACTTCCGGGTGGACATGAAACAATTGCCATGGCACAAATCGCTCGTACGGTTTGTCGGCGCGCGGAACGAAGCTTAATTCGTTGGGTGCAAGCCACAGAACATACTGATTACGAAATTGCGATGGCCTATATGAACCGATTATCTGATTACTTATTCATGGTGTGCCGTTTTTTACATCATAGCCTAGGTATACCTGAAATCCCTTGGAATTCAGGAAAATAAAAAAAATAAAGCGTATGCAAATCCACATTGAACCAATCTCAAAATCCAGAATTGATCAAGTTGACTTTGATCACTTAGCCTTTGGTCGCAGCTTTGCTGATCACATGCTGGTCGCTGAATATGCCGACGGCGCTTGGCAATCTGTTAAAATCCAACCTTATGGCCCATTGGAATACCAACCAGCCATGATGTCTTTGCATTACGGTCAATCCATTTTTGAAGGAATGAAAGGATATCGTGGGAAAGATGGTAGCATACAAGTTTTCCGTCCAGAAGAAAATTGGAAGCGTTTTAACAAGTCGGCGCACCGCATGTGCATGCCGGAAGTTCCTGAAGAGATTTTCTTGGGAGGCTTACGTGAATTGTTGAAATTAGATCAAGCTTGGGTTCCTGCCAAAGAGGGTTGCTCATTATACATACGTCCTTTCATGTTTGCAACGGATGAATATGTAGGTGTTACGCCATCAGCAACGTATAAATTCATCATCTTTAATTGCCCAGTGGGTTCTTATTATTCAAAACCTTTGCGTGTTCGCGTGGAAACGGAATACATCCGTGCTGCGAAAGGTGGGGTAGGATTTGCGAAGAATGCAGGAAATTATGGTGGGTCCTTGTACGCAACGCAAAATGCAAATAAAGATGGGTATGATCAAATCATTTGGACCGACGCAGCGACGCACCAATATGTAGAGGAAGCCGGTACAATGAATTTGATGTTTGTTATCAACGGTGCATTAGTTACAGCCGCTACCGGTGATACAATTTTAGATGGAGTAACGCGCAAATCGGTCTTACAAATAGCGAAAGATTGGGGGATGGAAGTGCAGGAGCGCCAATTAGCCGTAAAGGAATTGATAGAAGGAATCCAAAATGGTTCGGTTACAGAGGCATTTGGAGCAGGGACGGCTGCTGTGATTGCACCAATCGCAACGATCGGTTTTGAAGGAAAAGATTATGACTTGCCGGAGCGCAAAGAATCTGATTTTTCGGTACGTGTGTACAATGAAATTAATCAAATCCGTCTAGGCGAAATACCTGATACACGCAATTGGGTTTGGAAGGTTTAAGACTTCGCCTTTAGCACAATTTTAATACCTGGGTCTTTGGAAGTACTTACATCCTCCATTTCGACCTGGGTATTTTTATTTTGGAACCAAGAAGTTTTCTTTCCAGTTGATTTGGATGGGCCAAATTTTACATCAAAATACTCCTTGATGCTTTTTTGCAATTCGCTTACCTGGGCATATTCTTCCACGTAGATGTCTAAATCGATTTCATTTATTTGACCTTGCGCATTTGCTAAATAGCTGATGTCAACAAAATTCAAATCGCTATCATCAAAATACAGGGAATATGATTTTCCAGATTGCGGTTGGCTTTCAGCTAATTCCGCCGACTCCTTAATTTGTGTAATATCGGTTCCCCAATTTGTTTTACGAATAATGAGTGTGTCGCTCAAGGTCATTTGCTTAACCCAGTCATGACTTGCATTCCAGGCCTCTCTGATTTTGATTTGTTCCGGGGCGCCACTTATTTGCTCATTTTCTGCAGAGGAGCTGTCATTGTTGCAGGAATAAAGACTTGTAACTGCAAGGAATAGCAAAAAGTAAATCGAGCGTATTTTCATAATGGCCTGAACTTATCATTTCAAAAATAAATAAATTCAAGGTGGCTTGAATCATTCTATTGAAAAATATTCTTATTTTTGGAATTAGGAATAAGAATTTGTGCGCTTGCGCATTGCGATATTTAAGATTATTAGTGGTTAGGTATTTTAAAAAGAAGCCGGTCGTTGACTGGTTTTTTTTTGCCTAAAATTCCCGACCAATACTTACAACCATACCTGTTTTTCCGCCATTGATGACCGGGAAACCCACCTTGCAAACAAAGTTATAATAGGTAACGAAATCAATCCCTAATCCTGTTCCGAATAGCCATTGGTTCGTACTATTGCGCGTTTCTTTGTTCGAATTGTAGACATATCCCAAATCCATAAATGCGGTTGGATACACCGCAATTGGCATCTGATTAAATTGTTTGTATGTAATGAAAGGTAGTTTTAAAATGGTTGATAGTAATTGGAATTTAGCTGTATTTCGCCAAAGGAAAAAGTTCGTCCCATCAATCACATTTAATTCATATCCTCGAACAAGGTCGTTGCCATATCCGAGTCCTCGTGTATTGGCATAAGGAATATATCCGTCTCTGCTGATTTTAGTCTTCACTTGGCTAGCCAAAAAGAAACGACTACCTAAGTCAAAAAAGAATGCTGCCGCAGCACTTGCCTCCCAAAAATCGACCTGATCATGAGGGAGTAAGCCATATTTGGTAAAACTGACATCGATTTTTTTTCCGCGCAATGGATAGGTGACAAAATCTCGAAAGTCGTAGGAAAATGCATAGCCGAGTTGTGCATAGTTTTGCTCTTTCCGTCCTGCGCCAAAATAAGCTGGATTTAATTTTGCTATGGTGTCCGAAATGATGGAATGACTGTATTTGAATTCAAGCGTTTGGAAATCATAAAAGCGAAACCGCTTTCTGAATTGGATTCCACCTATCCATTTTTCACGTAAAATGGCGTTGCTTTGAATGTAGGTTAGCGTGTCTTGATTCGTCTTGTAAGCTAAGTTTTTTTGTGTGCTGTAAGCTAAGTTAATAGTCATGCCCAAGGTTTTTTTGGGGTCTACATAGGGATTTTGGTAGGATATTTCAAGTTTGTCCGTAAATCCTGTCTCAGCCTTGATGACGACTTTTTCATTTCGCCCCATGAAATTATTGTGCAAAAAATGCAGTCCATAAATGGCTCTGTCAAAATCATGCCCGCGTGACCACCAATCATTTAAATTGCGGTCGGCCAACTGGAATACGGGATATGCCAAAACATACCATTGTTCTAAACATTCGAAGTTGATGGACAAATGGCCATTAGGTAATTGATGGTAATCTGATTTAACCCAAATAAACAAATTCGTGTTCATCAATTTCCTCCGATTGAATTCAATGCGCTCATTTAAATCTTGAATGCTTAGTGAATCTTGCTCATGAAAGTCGAGTTCGCGGCGTAATATATTCTCACGCGTTTTCTCATTTCCAATAAAACGAATGGAATCAATGCGCATCGATTGTCCCAAGCTAAGATAGCAAGGGAGCAATAAGCCGACATACAAAATGAGAAACGGAAACCGCATTCTCTCAAGTTACAAAAAAGGCGCAGAAATCAGATTATCTTATTCGAAAATGATTGTTTGTTTCGCATGGTACCATGATTCAATGCGATCTTCTACATTCTTTTCAATCTGCATGCGGCGTATTTTTAGTGTAGGAGTTAAGCAAGCATTTTCGACTGTCCAAGGTTCTTTCATGACAATGAGTTTCTTTAGATATTCATATTTTTTGAACAATGGATTCGTAACATTGAGTAGTTTTTCTAGCGCGCTAACGAGTTCTTGTTTTGTTAGTTCGTTTGATTGTTGGCTTAGAAATACCAATCCCAAAGGTTGGGGTAAATTGACGCCTACGACGCAGGCAACTTCGATGAGTTCATGTAAAGATAATACATTCTCAATGGGAGCCGGAGAAACGTATTGTCCTTTGGCTGTTTTGAAATTGTCTTTAACGCGGCCCACGATAGACAAGTAGTTTTCGGAATCCAATTGGCCCATGTCACCCGTTTTTAACCACGCACCATCGAACAGGGCATCGGTTTGTTCTTGGTTTTTATAATAGCCCAAACAGTTATAATCTGCCTTCATTTGAATCTCGCCTGTCTCAGGATCGATGCGCGTCGTGCATTGGTCATGTACACGTCCCACGGTGCCTAATTTAATTTTATGTCGGGGAGTAAGACTATTCAATCCAAGGTTTTCCGTCATGCCATAAGCTTCTTGAATGTATAAGCCGATCGACTGAAACCAAGCTGTTAATTCTTGGGGCATTGGTGCAGCTCCCGTTATAACCATGCATGTTTGATCGAGACCTAAACCTTTCTGAATTTTCTTTTGAATTAGACCACGGATAATTGGAATGGATAATAGGAGGTTTAGTTTTTTTTGTCCTCCGATTTTATTCAAGATTCCCTCCTTGAATTTTGCCCAAATCCGTGGTACGGCAAGGAAATGACTGGGTCGTGCTTGTGAAAGGTTTTGTTGGAATGTATCCAAGCTTTCAACAAAGAATATGGTTCCGCCTGCTGCAGTACATGCAAACTCAACAAAATTTCGCTCTGCGATATGGCAGAGTGGGAGATAAGAGATAAATCGGGTGTTAGGTCTATCTAAATAAGCAATGTCTCTTGCTAAATTAAGTGCCTGAGCGATTGCGCCATTGGTTATCATGACACCTTTCGGTACTCCGGTTGTTCCCGACGTGTAAACTATGGTGGCAAGCTCGGTATGTTTTGGCAAGATAGGAGACGAAATATCCAAGGAACTTTTCAGAATATCATTCCAAGATATTCCTTGATTGCAAGGGCTATCGGGTGTATAAATAAGCTGAATTGTTGAAGGGATTCCCTGTTTAATTTCATTCCAGTTATCAAGTTTCCCTACCATGAGAAATTGGCAATCTGAATGCACCAACACTTGATTTAACTGTTCGCTTGTAAGTGTAGGATAAAAAGGAACAGAAATGGCACCCGCATAAGATATAGCTAAATCCGCTAGAATCCAATGTGCACTGTTCTTAGATAGGATACCGATATGGAGTGGTTTCTCTTTGTTTAGCTGTTGGATTAAATATGTGCCGACTTTCTCAACAATTTCTAAAGATGCTCGATAGGAATAGTCGGTATATTGCCCCGCTTTAGGTTGTTTTAAATAGACGCTGTTTGGCGTTTCTATAGCCCAATGGATAAAGTTTTCTAGGTTGCTTTGGTAGGTTTCAATCAAGGTTTGTGCGAGGTTAATCCTTAAAAATAAAACTTAATTCTTTGATATCATAGGATTCAGTGCCGAGGTTTCGTTCAATCTCGACTAATCCCTGCTCGTTGACCCGTACTATTTTACCTTCAAATATTCCATTTTTGTCTTCAAAGCTATGCCATGCTTCTTTCCGAAAAAGCGTTTCGTGATAGGTGGAATCAATGAATGTGTATGCCTTTCGTGTAAAGGCTTCGTATTGATTTTCGATCCCATGAGCAACGTGATTGTAGATATCAGCGATGTCGATTGTCTGTGGGTTTTGTGTCCATTGACGGAGGGAGGTAGCTCGTAATCCTTCGAAATCTAATTGGTTGATATTTAGTCCTATGCCAACAATCGAGAAGGCCCATTTGCCAGCTTGGAAATTGCTTTCGATGAGGATTCCGCCTAATTTTTTACCATCGAGGTAGATGTCGTTAGGCCATTTGATTTCGAGTGGTAAGCTTTCACCCAAGTTATCTGATGCCCATTGTTGGAGCCCGATTAAAATCCCATTCGCAATCGCTTTGCTGAGGTAAAACTGCGCTTGGAGTAATTCGTGATTGGGCTTGAGTAAAAAGGAAACCAATAAATTTTGATTGGGCTGGGCGTGCCATTGGTTACCGCGCTGCCCTTTACCTGCAGATTGGTGTCCTGCTATCCAGGCAAAACCCTCTTCGAAATCTCCGGAAAGTGCTTCCTGAAAGCCCAAAGCATTCGTGGAATCACAATGATCCATATATTTTGATAATTTGCCCACGAAGCGGGTAGAGGCTTGGTAATTGTTCAAAATTTCTTCGTAATTTTAGGTTTACAAGAAACAAATTTAAATTTTTATTCGTTAATCGGGATGGTAACGCATTCGATTATTCGATTTTAGACAGACATATGAGCAAAAGCACAAAGAAGACAGCAGTAGAGGCATCAGAACAATTAGCGCAATGGGTAGTGAAAGGGATGCAGGAGAAGAAGGCTCAAGATATCGTTGTGATGGATATGCGCGGAGTTGCGAATGCATTTACTGATTTTTTTGTGATTGCTTCAGGTACATCCGATACGCAAATTGAGGCGATTGCGGATTCTGTAGACAAGGAAGTATGGGAGTCAGGTAAAATTCATGTGCATGCGATGGAAGGAAAGGCCAATCGGGAGTGGATCTTGATGGACTACTATGATGTGATTGTGCACGTATTTTTGAAAGATAAGCGTGATTTTTTCAAATTGGAGGAGCTTTGGGGAGATGCGAAGTTTACGCATATTTTAGAGGAATAATTCTCAAAACGAACTTTTTTAAGTATCCTCAATGTTAATAGCCCAAACAAATTATTCAAATGGCAAAACAAGGTAACAGTAAAAACACCAAACGTTCAGGAATTCAACCACGTCTGCCCAAAAAGCCGGCTGGGGGAATGCAGAGTTGGATGATTATAGGGTTGGTGATCGCAATGGTGAGTATGTTTTTCTTTACAAAACAACGAACGTTGCAAGAGATTAATCAAGGTCAATTCGAGGCCATGGTGATTCAAAAAGAAGTTCAGTCGGTCGTTATTGTTAACGATAAATTGGTGGAGGTTAGTCTGAAGCCCAATTTTGTAGCAAAATATTTCAAGAATTCGCCTCCAGGTTTAGTATCTGTTAAACAAGGTCCACATTTTGAATTTCCGATTATTTCCAAAGAAGGGTTTGAGCATTTTTTAGAGGATCGTCAAAAGGATTTTCCGCGTAATGAGCGCATTTTTGCGACGCCTGAAACACGTACTGGGCCATTAGATTGGTTAGGTACTTGGGGCTTTTTTATCTTAATGGGCTTGAGTTTTTACTTCCTTTTCTTCCGCATGGGCGGCGGTGGCGGTGGCGGTGGCCAGTTGTTTAATATTGGTCGGAGCAAGGCTACCCTGATTGAAGGAGAATCTAAAGTACGTGTGACCTTTGATGATGTTGCGGGTTTAGATGAGGCCAAAGAAGAGATTCAAGAGATCGTCGAGTTCTTGAAATTTCCAAAGAAATTTACTGATTTAGGGGGTAAAATTCCGAAGGGAGCCTTGTTAGTAGGCCCTCCAGGTACTGGTAAAACCTTATTAGCCAAAGCCGTTGCAGGGGAGGCGGGAGTACCATTCTTCTCACTTTCAGGTTCGGATTTTGTGGAAATGTTTGTGGGTGTGGGTGCAGCACGTGTGCGTGATTTATTCAAGCAGGCGAAGGAAAAAGCACCTTGTATTATCTTCATAGATGAGATTGATGCGGTAGGTCGTTCACGTGGTCGTGGTCAAATGCCAGGTTCCAATGATGAGCGTGAGAATACGCTTAACTCTTTATTGGTAGAGATGGACGGTTTTGCTACCGACTCAGGAATTATCATCATGGCTGCAACCAACCGTCCCGATGTTTTGGATGCGGCATTGCTTCGTCCAGGTCGTTTCGATCGTCAAATCTCTATTGATAAACCCGATATTATTGGTCGAGAGGCGATTTTCAAAGTGCATTTAAAGCCTTTGAAATTAGCAGCAGACATTGATCCAAAAGAATTGTCAGC
>DKIP01000112.1 GCA_002454335.1 Cytophagaceae bacterium UBA6715
GCAGAGTGGATTAAGGTAGGAAGCCTATCGATTCCATTTGAATTCCAAGTCGACCAATTATCCCTATTGATGCTATTGATTATCACGGGAGTAGGCACGTTGATTCACGTGTATTCCATGGGTTACATGGCACATGATGCAGGTTTTGGTAAGTTTTTTGCCTTTTTAAACCTCTTCGTTTTCTTCATGTTGATCTTGGTGTTAGGGGCCAATTTTACTGTATTGTTTATCGGTTGGGAAGGCGTAGGACTTTGTTCTTATTTATTGATTGGATTCTGGAATCAGAAAAACAGCTATGGGGATGCGGCACGCAAAGCCTTCATCATGAACCGTATTGGTGATTTAGGGTTCTTGGTAGGTATATTCTTATTGATTCAAAACTTCAATACGACGAGCTACTCTGTTATTTTCCAAGAAATTGCAGCAGGAAACGTTCCTGAGAACGTCGGCTTAATCGCCTTTTGTTTGTTCATTGGAGCGATGGGAAAATCAGCACAAATTCCCTTATTCACGTGGTTACCTGATGCGATGGCAGGACCAACCCCCGTTTCGGCCTTGATTCACGCGGCAACAATGGTTACAGCGGGCATTTACATGGTGATTCGTGCGAATGTGATTTTCGAATTAAGTCCAGAAGTTTTACATTTTGTGGGATGGATAGGATTAGCGACAGCCCTTTTAGGCGCTGCGATTGGTTTATTCCAAAACGACATAAAGAAAGTATTAGCCTATTCAACCGTTTCCCAATTGGGTTACATGTTCATGGGCTTGGGAGCTTCGGCATATACAGCATCTTTCTTCCATGTCATGACGCATGCATTCTTCAAAGCACTTTTATTCTTAGGGGCTGGATCTGTCATTCATGCGATGTCAGATGAACAAGATATTCGTAAAATGGGTGGCTTGAAATCCAAAATGCCTATTACCTACATCACCTTTTTGTTAGGTACTATTGCCATAGCAGGAATTCCACCGTTCGCTGGTTTCTTTTCTAAAGATGAAATTCTAGCTCATTTATATCACCATGATTTTGCGATGTGGTGTTTGGCCATTGTAGGTTCTGCATTGACGTCATTCTACATGTTCCGTGTGTTTATTTTAACTTTCTTTGGTGATTTCAGAGGTACGGAGGCGCAAGCACATCATTTACATGAGTCTCCAATTTCCATGACTTTGCCATTAATGGTATTGGCTGTATTATCCGTTATTGGTGGTTTAATCAACCTACCCCATTTTGCGGGAGGCAACGAATTCTTAGCACATTGGTTAGCGCCAATTTTACCTGAAGCTGGGAAAGCTTCTGAGGTTTCCTTCTTGAGTTTAGAAATGGGTGCACCATTGCTAGCCGCATTTTTACCCGCATTTTTCGCGATATATTTATTTGGTGTACAAAAATCTGTTCCTGCGGAAGATGAATCTATTTCAGGAATCCAAAAGGTGATTTACAACAAATTCTATATCGATGAATTATATGATGTCGTTATTGTAAAACCGATTACAGTAATAGGTAACTTCTGTTTCCAAGTCGTTGAATTCTTAGTGATTGATTTAATCGTTGAGGGTGTTGGCAGAATTGTAGCCTATGCATCTACGGAGTTCCGTCGGATTCAAACCGGGAATGTTGGTTATTATATTTTCATCATGGTTATTTCCATTGCTGTCATTCTCGCGGTGAGTTTACGCACTTGGATCTTGTAATTTAAAATAGAACAAAAAGGTATGTTATTACTATTTATACTTTTATTTCCTTTGGTACTGGGCGCTGGCTTGCTGTTAGCAAAACCAAGTAAACCATTTGCTATTGCGCTAGCAGGATCTATTATCGAGGCCATCGCAATTGCCTATGCACTTTGTCCGGCTGAATCAACCAACCTGCAATTTAGTCAAGCTTGGATTCCAGAATCGGGTATCAGCTTTACCCTTTGGATTGACGGTATCAATGGAATTTTGATTGGATTAACGGGCTTGTTAATTCCCTTTATTATTGCATCGACAACAAACTCCGACAAATCAGAAAATGCATCTTATTTGGGATTAATATTAACTATGCAAACAGCGCTATTAGGAGCGTTTTTAGCTAAAGATGCCTTTTTGTTTTATTTCTTCTTTGAAGCTTCCTTGTTACCCATTTATTTCTTGGCGGCACAATATGGGGGAGAAAACAGAACAGCTATCACGTTTAAGTTTTTTGTCTATACCTTATTCGGGTCTTTGTTTTTATTGATCGCTTTGATTTATGTGTACTTGCGCACACCAGGTGAAACACACTCAGCCGACATCGAAACACTTTATTTGACTGCACGTAATCTAAGTGCTGAACACCAAGGATTCTTATTTTTAGCATTCTTTATCGCATTTGCCATCAAAATGCCTGTATTTCCGTTTCATACCTGGCAACCAGATACATATACGATATCACCGGTTCAAGGCAGTATGTTGCTAGGTGGTATTATGTTGAAAATGGGTACCTATGGTATGATTCGCTTAGTTATCCCCATGTTTCCATTGGGCATAGCACAATGGGGATTAACGGTATCGATTTTAGCTATTATCGGTATCATTTATGGTTCGGTGATTGCGATCCAACAAAAAGACGCGAAACGCCTACTAGCCTACTCTTCCTTCGCACACGTTGGCTTAATGGCGGCAGGAATCATGACACAAAGTGTCGATGGAATTCAGGGCGCTTTATACCAAATGCTTTCGCATGGTATCAATTTGGTAGGTCTATTTTTTGTGATTGAAGTAATCGAGCGTCGTACTAAAACACGTGAGTTGGCTCAATTGGGTGGTATTACACAATCATCCTATGTACTGACTGTGGCATTTATTGTTTTGAGTTTAGGTTCAGTCGCGCTTCCATTAACGAATGGATTTATTGGTGAATTCTTATTATTGAAAAGTGTATTCGACCAAGAAATGTACTTGGGTATCATTTCTGGAATCACGATTATTTTAGGCGCAGTTTATACTTTGCGCTTGATTCAAAAATCAATCTTTGGCAATGTATCCAAAGTGACGAAAGACTTTGAAGATCTTTTGATTGGAGAAAAATTAGTATTAATACCATTAATCCTCTTAGTAATATTGGGAGGTTTGTTCCCTCAATATGTCTTATCCTTTAGTGCCGCAAGCGTAGAAAAACTTGTCGCATTACTTAACTAAGTGGAATTTTAACAACAGCAAAGCAGAATTATGACAGCTATCATTGCTTTATCATTATTTGGAATCAGTAACCTATTTTTAGGGTTTTGGTTATCGCGTAAAATGATCCAACAAATCACTTTGTTATTCCTTGCTATCGGCATGGGGATAACAATCGCGGATTGGAATCATGAGTTTTTGTGGTTTGGAAATATGTTCCGCACCAACAACACATCGATCAATTTCAGTATAATTATTCAGCTTGCGGCATTTTTTGTCGTTGCTTTCTCGAACGCATTTGGTCAAGATGACGAGCATACGCATCCAGCGGAATACTATGCGATTTTGTTATTCTCAACGGTGGGAGCTATTATCATGGTATCATTTGACCATTTGATGATGTTATTCGTAGGGCTCGAAATTCTCTCCGTAGCCATGTATGTGCTAACGGGATCCGACAAGCGAAATTTACGTTCGAATGAAGCAGCTATCAAGTATTTCTTAATGGGGTCATTTGCGACAGGAATCCTATTATTCGGTATGACATTAGTGTACGGAGCAACGCGTACATTCTACATCTCGAGCATGTTCAATGTGATTGCTAATACCGCTCCAGAATCGATGCCTTCCTTCTTATATGCCGGTGTTTTATTGATGCTAGTAGGGATGTTATTCAAAGTATCTGCCGCTCCATTCCATTTTTGGACACCTGATGTGTACGATGGAGCCCCTACAATTTTTACGATGTTCATGTCAACTGTAGTAAAAACGGCTGGATTTGCGGCTATTTATCACATTTTTGCCGGCGTATTCGGTGGACTATACACGACGTGGGTTATGCCCGTATATTTCATCAGCATGATGACATTAGTAATCGGAAATGTGACGGCAGTCTATCAGCAAAGCGTTAAACGCATGTTGGCCTATTCCAGTATTTCACATGCCGGCTATATGTTATTAACGGTATCGGCAAGGCAAAGCAGTTCCACTTCCAGCATCTTGTTTTATTCATTGGCCTACACATTGGCTACATTAACAGCATTTGCGGTATTTAAATTGGTATCAGAATACCAAACAGGAAGAACAGAGAAACCCGCTGATTTCCAATCCTTTGAAGGCTTAGCAAAAAACAATCCATTTCTAGCATTTTGCTTTACGGTATCCCTATTATCACTAGCAGGGATTCCCTTAACAGCAGGTTTTTGGGGGAAATTCTTCGTCTTTACAGATACGTTTAATCGGAACATTGTTTACCCAATCATCCTGGCTATTTTGATGTCGGCAGTAGGTATTTATTATTATTTCAAAGGGATAATTGCTGTTTATTTCAAACAAGGAGATATTCAAAAAATTGAAATTAGCACGCTATATCAAGTGGCCTTAGGTCTAACAACCTTAGGAACATTGGTACTAGGCTTATTTCCTAACCTAGTTAAAAGTCTATTTTAATTGAAGCAAAAATCAGAACTCTTTAATCGAAAAGATTTAATTGCCTATTTCCTGATTGCGGGAACAGGCGCACTGATTCAGTTATTAGCTGGGGCATTACTAAAAGATTGGTTTCATTTAGCCTATGAATCAACAATTCTTCCGGCCTATTTCATTTCGTTAATCGCAGGGTTTATTTTGACCAAGTTGTTTGCATTCAATGCGAGACAATCCCAACAGACCCGGAGGGAAATGATCAAATTCATGATGGTAGCAACATTCTCAGGTTTTGTCACGTGGGGATTTAGTATTCTCCCATATCATGTCATCCAAGCAGAATACAACGATTTATTCTTTCAAATCCCCTATTCATTCAAAAAAGTAAATATTACTCAAATCAGCACAACATTGAATGGTATGGGATTTAGTTTTGTCTCAAACTATGTTTTACACAAAACATTTACCTTCAAAAGTAGTGGTTTTTACGACCGTTTCAAGGACCTAATTAAGTAACTAACCGCTAACTCAAGCAATAAGTATTAGATTAATCTTAATTTTCTTAAGATTTCAGATGGCCCATAGGCCCCCAAAAGGGCATTTTGCAAAAAAATCATCCAATTCTTAAAAAAATCTTAAAATTTTTATCAGATAGTTTGCAATTAAAAATATATCGCGTAGTTTTGTAGCTCAAACCTTAAAATATTACAAAAAATGAAAAAAGTATTCGCTTTAGCTTTCGTTGCTGGTATGGTAACTTTAGCATCTTGTGGTGAGAAAAAAACTGAGGCTGCTGCTGATTCAGTTGCTGCTGATACAGCTGCTGCTGCACCAGTTGATACTGCTGCTGCTGATACAGCTGCTGCTGACACTGCTGCTGCTAAATAATTTTAGCCAGTCTCACAAAAAAGTCCTTCGCATGCGAAGGACTTTTTTTATGCCCCCAAATGAACAAGAGCAGAAAAATAGCTTCATTCCTAGACCACTTTCCTCCGAAAGTAGCGGAATATTGCTTTAATCTGTGGGATGAACATCGCTTTGACTTCATCGTCTCAAAAAAACGGGATTCCAAATTAGGTGATTTTCGTTATTCGCCAGCGAAAGGATTTCAAATCACCGTTAACAATAACCTAAATCCCTATGCATTTCTAGTAACCTATTTACATGAAGTTGCACATCTCACAACGTATCTCAAATACAAAAACAAGGTTAATCCCCATGGACAAGAATGGAAGGATGCATTCCTTGAATTATTTGATCCCCTATTAGATCCCGAATTATTACCCCAGGAACTTGTCAGCGTCTTAACAGCCTATTTAAAAAATCCCGTAGCTACATCCAATGGCTTTACCCCCTTAGTAGAAACGTTGAAAAAATTTGATGCCCCAAGCGATGAGGATATCATTTTACTTTTCAACCTTTCTGAAGGAACAATATTCAAATTAAAAAACCTCACCCTGCAGAAAGGTAAACTACGCAGAACACGTTACATTTGCCAAGAAGTACATTCCGGCAAATTATACCTCGTGGCAAAAAATGCACAAGTACAAACACTCGAAGCCTAAGCTACATTCGATTCTTCTTTTATCGGTACTCTTTCTATTTACCTTACACCTTGCTGGCCAATCCATTTCGCCACTAAAATCAGGAAAATGGCTTAAAATCTCTGTGACTCAATCAGGTTTCTATCAAATCAATCAGGCCTGGCTACGTAAACACAATATTGAAAACATTAACCCGGATAAAATCTGCATATATGCAGGAAATACTGGCATGCTAAGTCCTGATAAATCCTACGAAGAAGGATTACTAAAGCCGATTCCAACTTACTATCATACAAACACAAAAGGACCTTGGAATATTTTATTTTGGGGAGATTCTCCACATATGATTCACCAAGATGAAACTTGGCAACAAGAAATTAACCTTTATAGTGATTCCACATTTTACTTTATCCAGCTTGACGCAGGCAAAACAAATCCCATTAAAGAAATCGAAAATTCGATTTCTAATGTCCCCCACCTACCCTTCGCCTGGTCACTTAAACATTATGAGCCTGAAACATATAACCTGATTCAATCAGGTCAAACTTGGTTAGGAGATGCATTTTATGGCAATTCAAGCAAAATCCTTCAGTACTCGCTTTCTGATTACATGGCAGGCCAAGCTGCCTATTTGAAAATTAAACTCTATGCCGCCAGTATTTCGCCGAGTACTTTTTCAATCCCAGCGCTTGACAAAACCCTCCATATGCCCCCTATCCTAGGAGGTCGTTATGATCAAAAAGCGACTGGCAATGAAATACGTGTTTGGACAAAACCCGCGCTGAGTAATAATACTTGGAATTGGCCAATTAATTATCAAAGTACGAGCGGCACAGGCTATATAGATTTCATCAGCCTCATGTATCCCAAAGGATTCGATGGCAAAAATGAAAATCCGTTGTATCTACTGCCTAACACAAGCGATTCATTACTTCGTATTGATATTCCTAATTTGCGTGCAAGCCAACAAATATGGATAAACAATGGCGGACTAACATGGCAAAAACTCGCAAAAAATGCAGAATTCACCTATAAATTCCGACCCAATAGTCAATTAGCCATTGCCGATTTGGAAAAAGCAAATGAGCCAGCCTTTTGTGGCTTAATAAAGAATCAGGACACATTTGAAGTACCAGCAGAAACTGAATTGATTATCATTTCTAGTCCAGTCCTTGAAACAGCGGCGAGCAAGCTCGCGACATACAAAAACGTACAGCGAAAAATCAAATCAAAAAATATTAGTACCCAAGCGATATATCATGATTTCAGTGGAGGGAAACAAGATGTCACAGCATTAAGGAATTTCATTCGTTATCAATACCAAAAACCTGGATCCAAATTAAAATACATCATTCTCTTTGGGGATGCTTCAATAGACTTCAAAGGACAAAATCCCGTGTCATCTGCTTTGGAGAAATCATGTTTTGTCCCTACCTATCAAAGCGAGGAATCCTTCCAACCGCTAATGAGTTACGCTTCAGATGACTACTATGGAAATGTATCGCATCAAGAAGGGCCATGGAATGAAACGGGACCATTGTCAATAGCGATTGGTCGGATTCCTGCAAAAAACCCACAAGAAGCCAACATGTTTATAAATAAATTGGCAGACTTTGAATCCAAACCCAACACGAGCATCCCCCGATTTGCTTGGGTGGCCGATGATGGAGATTCGAACATCCACATGCAGGATGCGGAAGATTTTTCAACGATGCTGCAAAAGGCCCTATTACCCGTTCGACAAGAAAAGGTTTATGTGGATCAATATCCCATGCAGCAAGAAAATGGAGTTTATACGAGCACTGCCGCAAAACAAGCTGTTTTAAAGCTTTTTGATGAGAATGCGGATTTTATTCATTTTATGGGACACGGATCTGAAAGCGGTTGGACAGATGAAAAAATTCTCACTACGAATGAACTTGTCAACCTTAAAAACAGCAATCATCTACCTATCTTACTAACTGCCACATGCCAATTTGGACGATTTGATGATCCCAACATGCTTTCAGGGGGCGAGGTGAGCTTAATGTCTGATCAAGGTGGCGCGATCGCATTAATCAGTACGACAAGACCTGTATTTCAGAGCAGTAACTACCTCTTTGGCCAAGCCTTCTATCAGGCAATGTTGCAAAACAAGGATAACCAAAACTATCGTTTAGGCGATTTATTCCGGGATGCAAAAAACAAAAGCCAGTTGGGCGACATCAATCGCAACATACAGTTAATAGGAGACCCGACGCTCGAATTGCCTTGGACAAGAAAAAACTTACAGGTTACACTTGATAGCAGCAAGCAAGAAATAAGACTTTCAGGCCTACCAGCACAAGGAGGTAAGGTGCAGCTTTCACTCTTACGGACAAGTGATCCAGCAAAAACATTAGGAACAAAAAATATGGCCTTTCAGTACACAAAAATGAGCCCTATACTTTGGCGGTCAGCGGGATTCAGCACAAATAATGTGATGACAATTAGCCTAAAAACAATGCCAAATTTGACAGCTGGGCAAAAATATCAATTACAAGCCTGTACGAATGACATTGCCCAGAACTTTGCATTTGCAATAGATTTGGCATCTTGGAAGAATAAACAAAGGGTTGAAAAAAATCCGCCAACGCTAAATATCGATCTACCCAATGAGGATATAAAAGCTACGAGTCCCAATCC
>DKIP01000027.1:0-12390 GCA_002454335.1 Cytophagaceae bacterium UBA6715
AGCGGGCTTAGGTTGAGACGTTAGACCTTGGTCGTTCGACGTTTGACCCTCGGACTTCGGACCACTAGACTCTTGACTAGCGACTAGCGACTCATGACTAGCGCCTGCCTTCATCGCCGCCTTCTCTGATACAAATTGCTCATACAATTTCCGCTTCTCATCAGCCTGTTCCGGCGTCAAATTCGCAAATGAAAAATTATGATCCTTCACATCAAACACTGAAAAATCATACTCCGATGTCATCGTCAAACATTCCGTCGGGCAAACCGTTGTACATAAGCCACAAAAACAGCATTTCGACATATCAATGTCGAATTTCGCGGCATACAAACGAATTGGCGATCCATCAGAAGCATGTCCCACCAACCCCGTTGCCTTGATCGGCTCAATATCAATGCAATCCACCGGGCAAACCTTTACACATTTATCACAAACAATGCAATCGTCCATTTCATTGTGTAATTGATATCGCCCATTCACCGGTGTAGGAATTTGTAAACTCGGATATTCCAAAGTTACAATCCCTTCAGATTGTTGAAAATACCCTGCATCCTGAATCTGATGAACAGTCCGCTGCTTACGCGCATTCCAAGCATGCTTCCAAGTTAATGCCATCCCCTTACGGGTGCTCTGAACCACCTCCAAAATCTCCTTGAAATAATTTCCTATCGCTGACATCCTAAAAATAAATGGCTGGGAACGATGATGGATCCGACTCGCGCATCATCTCATAAACAGTATCCACAACATTTTCCACATTGGGCTTCGAGAAATAATCTCCATCCGAACTATAGGCTGGTCGGTGTGGACGTGCCGCCAAACAACGCGCTGGACTGTCCAACCACGTAAAAGCCCCTTGTTTATCCAATACCTCTTGCATCATATACGCAGAAGCCCCTCCCGGCATATCCTCATCCGCGAATAATACGCGATGTGTCTTTTGAATCGATGTCAAAATGTGGTGATATCGATCAAATGGCAATAAGGTCTGCACATCAATCACCTCCACAGAAATTCCCATTTCTGCCAAGGCCTCCGCTGCCTCCATCACAATCCGACACATCGAACCATAGGTCACAATCGTCAAATCATTCCCCTCACGCAAGATTTCCGGAACACCCAATGGCACAACTAATTCCTCTAAATTTGTTGGCATCGGTTCCTTCAATCGATATCCATTCAAACATTCTACGACCAAACCAGGATCATCACCGGCCAATAATGTCCGATACATCCCCGCAGCTTGGGTCATGTTGCGCGGCACACAAAAATGTACCCCACGTAATCCATTTAATAAAACGGCCATCGGGCTACCCGAATGCCAAATGCCTTCCAAACGATGTCCACGCGTCCGTACAATCATGGGGGCCTTTTGACCGCCTGCTGTCCGATAATGCAAACATGCCCAATCGTCTGATAAAATCGCAAAAGGATAAAATATATAATCCAAATATTGTATCTCTACAATCGGCCGCAATCCACGCATGGAAGCACCCAATCCCTGCCCTACAATACTGATTTCTCGTATACCTGTATCCGTTACCTTTAATGGGCCGAATTTATCCTGTAAGCCCGCTAAAGTTTGATTAACATCCCCAATTTTCCCAACATCTTCTCCCAAAATAAATACCCGCGGATCCTCCAAGAATTTGGCAAAACTCTTATTCAAAATCTCCCGTCCATCGACTAAAACAGGCTCTTTTTCGTAAATAGCTTTCACTTCTTGAACCAACAGAGGGCTATACTTCGATTCGCTCATCTGATGGGAGCTAAATCGACGATGATTGCGAGCTTCTAATTCGGCCAACCACTTACGTAATAACTTAACAGCGGGTCCTTGGAAAAACCGAAATTCACGCAAGGCTTTACGTCCTGCACGAACCAAATCACTGAAAATCGGATATTGCAATTCATTTAATTCAGCCAAAATGGGCTCCAATAAACCGGACTCATTCGTAGAATCGTATAAATTTTTTGCGATCCGTAAAAACGCCTTTTTATCGACCTCAATTGCTGCCATATAGGCTGCAAAGGCTTCTTTTTGGTATTTGCGAGCTAAGGCTGTTGATTCATCATCAATGGCTTTTAATTCCTCCGCGGAAGCAAAACCTTGTGCGATAATCCAAGCCTGAAATTGTAGATTACAATCTGCCTCATGCTCGAATTGAAGGCGATCTGCAGATTTATATCGTTCATGCGAACCGGATGCCGAGTGGCCTTGCGGTTGCGTACATTCAATTACGTGTACCAAACACGGAACCATTTCCTCGCGAGCTAATTGGGCAGCCTTTTGATAAGCCGCAATTAAACCTGGGTAATCCCATGCTTTTACCTGAATAATCTCCAAGCCTTTTTCCGTTTCTGTTCGTTGGTATCCCGCTAAGGCCTTCGAAATCGAGGATTTAGTGGTTTGATATTCAATCGGAACCGAAATCCCGTACCCATCATCCCAAACCGAAAAAACAATCGGGATTTGTAATACGCCCGCAGCATTAATGCATTCCAAATACATTCCTTCAGATGTGGAGGCATCCCCAATGGTCGTAAAACAAACTTCTTTCCCGCCTTTCGAAAATAAGGCAGCATGCTCCTGTAAATCAGCACGTTCCCGATATAATTTAGAAGCGTACGCAATCCCAAGTGCCCGAGGTGCCTGAGCCGCAGTAGATGAAATTCCAGCAACAGAATTGAAGCGCGTTGTTTGATTCAACCATTCGCCTGAATCGTCTAACCAGCGCGTTGCGTGATGATTATTCATTTGTCGGCCACCTGAATGTGGATCAAATTGAATATCAGGATGTCCGTATAATTGAGCAAAATATTGTGGCCATGTCAAGTCGCCGATAGCAACTCCGATGGTTTGGTCGCGATAATAACCGGAAACATAATCCCCCGCTTGCATCGAATTCGCTAATGCGAGCTGACACAATTCCTTCCCATCTCCATATATACCAAATTTGGCCCTTCCCGAGAAGACTTCCTTACGAACAAGCAAGCTGCAGGCCCTACTTAAAGCAGCCAAGCGATAATCATCTAACACCTTGGCAGGATCAAATGAAATCTCAGGATTAGAAAAGGTATAATGCAAAGCCAACGATTTCCTGGTAAATTTAACGTGTAAAAATACAACAAAATAAATAAGCCAAATAAAAGCAGCGCTATTTATTTCACAAAAAAACAGAGGTAATTCTTTTGCCGAATCTCCACATTGTTTTAGATTTGCTCAAGTAGTAAACCAAAAAATCATAACCATGAAGAAATTTTTAGGCGTGTTAGCGCTCATCATTGGATTCGCTTTCCAATCTAACGCTCAAGGTGCAATCAAATTCAAGTCGGAAAAACATGATTTCGGCAAAATAGTTGAAGGTACACAAGCTACTTACAGCTTCGAATTCACAAATACAGGAAAAACGCCCGTAGTTATCTCCAATGTTCAACCATCTTGTGGTTGCACAACACCTGAATGGACGCGAGAGCCCATCATGCCAGGAAAAACAGGTAAGGTAACAGCTTCTTACAATTCAACAGGTCGTCCGGGTAACTTCAACAAATCCATTACCGTAGTTAACAACGGAGAAGTTCAACAAATCCAATTATTCATCCAAGGAACCGTTGAACCGAAAAAATAAATCTATTGTATGATCAAAAAAGGGACGTTCTTGCGAGCGACCCTTTTTTGTTTAGTCATGATTTAATAGCGCTTTGTTTCGCAGCCCATTAATCCATGAGGCAATCTTGAGCACATCCGCGGCTGGCACATGACTCATCGGAGCCATCTCTGTGGCATAATCTGGCCAGTTTTGTGGATTGGGCTTGTAAACCAAAGCCAATATTTGCTTATCTGTGTAATTCCGTTTGGCAATGTCTGCATAGGATGGCCCAACCACCTTCGACTCTTTGGCATGACAAGCTAAACAAGTATGTTTTTTCAATAAAGCCATCGCCTCCGCATCAGAAATGACCGCCGATTTTTTCGTTGGCCTCACCGCTACCGCCTTCACCACAGCAGCCTCCTCCAAGCGATGTGTCGCTTGAACCGCCAATTTACCCCCCGAAGGAATTTGATTCAAGGTATAATAAGCTGTTTCGTGTAACAAAGGTTCTCCGGCTTCGTTGCGAATACCCTCCAACTTAAATTCATGGATAAAATATCGACGAAGACCTTCAATCACTAAACGAACTTTACGTTTATCTGCAGATACCTCAACACCCGTAATTTTCAAATTCTTCAATTCGATAATCGGACTGCCATATTGATGTTGGTATTTATAAATATACGACCTCAACGCATAAGAGGCTGCCTTTTTAACTGAATTCACATCCACAGCCTGTGTAAAACTTAGTTCAAAACCATCCGGTTTGGCTTGGATATCCTGAATCTCAAAAGGCATTTGACCATTCCACATCAAACGTTGTAAGCCGAATTCATCTTTGCCAGTTGAGCCCCAACCGCGTGATGTCATCCCCACGAACATCGATCCATCTAAGCCAAATCGCTCACGTAAAATTCCCGATTGAAATCCTTCCCGGTAATTGATGCAAAAGCCTTGATATACCCCATTAACTTTCTCTAGACCCATGCGCATGATCTTCGATTGCCCCTGATCCGCCACAAAATATTGTCCCGGGAAAGGGCTGAATTTCCCACGCGTTGTATCTTGTAAAATATCGGAAGTCGATATTCCCATGATCGCATGTGGAAACCAAACCGCAGGCAATTTCAAATTCTTCACCTTTGCAGCCGCCTCATACATCGGAGCTCCGTTATCTTGAATTTCTTCTAAGGTCAAACGGAAAGGGCTATTGGGTTCTTTGGCCCATTTAAGGCCGCCGGGGTTACCCGCAAAATCGCCCTTCGCTAAATGCGTCACCCGACCAGAACCTACCCAATCCCCTTGGTTTTCTCCATAAAAAATATCGCCATCTTGGTTGATGCTATAACCCGCGGGTGAACGTAAGCCGGCCGCAAAAGGCTCCAAAGTTCCATTGGGGTGAATTTTAACCAACCAGCCACGCCATTTGGCAAATTTCCCTTCTCCAAATCCAACCCAAGCTAGATTCAGGGTCACCAACATATCTCCATTCTTATCGAAAACAGGGCCATAAGTATATTCATGGTAATTTCCCGAAAGGTCGAATTGGTAAATCGGCTCATACAAATCAGCCACCCCGTCACGGTTGGTATCGGTAATTTTAGTCAATTCCCCCCGTTGGGAACAATAAAAAGCACCATCACGATAAGCTAAACCCAACACCTCATGCATCCCTGAAGCAAAACGCTTGTAATGTACCTGATGATTCACGGTTTGATAAGGGTTTTCGATGATCCAAATCTCACCCCGACGGGTGCTTACCGCCAAACGACCGTCCGGCATCGTAGCTAAACCACCCACTTCCAAATAGATCTCTTTAGGAATGGGAAGGGTTTTAATTTCATAATAATCTTGCTCCGTTTTGGAGTTTGATTTTTGTGCAAATGTGGCGAAGGCCAACAATATGCATGCGATTGTCATTTGTATATTTTTCATCAGCTTACCAGATCAATTGATACGAAACTTCATTTCCTTGCACCGGGATGCGTTGTTGTTTTAAGCCTTGTTTCGGAGTTAAAATAGCACCTATTCGCCCATCCCATTGGACAAAATACGATTGCCCTTGTAGGCCAATTAATGTAGCATTAATCGAGGAAATCCCGTGATAACTATTTCCTAAAACAAGCTCGGAGGCTGATTGTATCGAACTTGCCGACTTAAACGAAAACGTTCTCTCTAAGCCTGTGTTAGCCGCATTTGGACGAATAAAATCTTCCACCATCACATTCCCAGCAGGCCAATGGTACATAAAAATCGGTCGGCCATCTTTTACTCGAAATCCCTTATAAACCAATTCCGTGGAATCTGCTTGCGCTTGATGATCCAAGATCAACGGAAACTTGCCATCCAGGGTAACCGTCACACCCAAAGGTTCAGATGTCTGTGGTTCTCCACGATTTTCCCACATTTGGGTTGCATTTAAGAAAGGCCCGCGCCAAACCTGAAGCAATGCTCCTTGTTTTAAATCATACGAATAATGCATGCCGGAAGGGTCTCCCACATGAATAACATGGGTCTTTTTCTTTCCTTGGTGCATCGCAAAAGAGCGCTGGAAAACCGGTTCAGCATTAGCTTTAACTTCAATCATACCCACGGCTTCAGGGTCTAATAAAGACGTCCGCTCATGCAAAGCAACCGGATGTGAACCAATTCGCTTAACATATAATCCTAAGGCCTGAGGTCCCCATGGAAAATCCTTGACATGGATAACTTCTAATTTGTGTTTACCAGCTGTCAATTCCGTCTTCGAAGAAACCATTTCTGAATACCAATGTGCCCCCTGATTCAATTCCTTTCCATCCACTTTCACAACACCCGAGCCTGTCCAATACGACTGAAATTCATAGGTATCTGTTTCAGGAACGTCCAAATCTGCTTGATAATGAATCAGATAATCGTTTTTGGCCTTGATGACCTTATAGGTCAATTTGTCTAATTTACCAGACTCAACAGGCTTCGCGGATCCAATAATAGGCTCCGTGAATTTACCTGTGTAATAATCATACTTAATGGGCCCCATGCTGACACTTGGCTTGTCATAAGTCTCATATTGTATATTTTTGAAAGCCACTTGCGTATGATCCCCTTGAATCAAAATAGGCGCCGAAGCAACTTCTTGTAAAGAAACAGCACCGCGCGTTACGCCCAACATTTCCAAATTTTCATGAATTAAAATGCCGTTCAAAATAACTTTTTTGAATATCGCATTTTGAATTTTCTTCCCATTCGCATCGAATCGAGGAGCCTGAAAGTCGATTTCCATGTGTTGCCAAAGACCGGGAGCCTTCGATGCATTTTGCATCGGTGCATACCCCTCGTAGCCCTCATTTCCTTTGCCACGTGCATCATCCCAGCGTTCATAAATTCCGCCGCAATCTCCAAAATTCAATTGTTTTTTCGTCCACGAATCGGCCAATTGCACTTCATAACGCCCCTGTAGGTAAACACCTGAGTTTCCTTTTTTAGGCAACATAAAATCAAACATCAAGTGAATATCCCCATGTGAAAAAGCAAAGATTAAATCATCTGAGCGCTTGTATTTGCCATTGCGAAGGGTGTTGACGAGGATGCCTTGACCCGTGGCTACTTGTAAAGATGTGTCAGAATAAGCTGCCTGAACGGCACCTTCAATGGTCCAATTGTTACTGGGATGCTGAAAAGCAGCCAAGTCTTTGAGATTCACGTGCTCTTGGGCTAAGCAAGTCCAAGACAATAACGTGAGCAAGAGTATGTTGCGCATGAGCTTTGTTAAATAGGTTCTTCAAGCAAATCTAGCAAAATATTATGAACAATTTCATCGGCACAAACAGGATACTCGTAGCATATTTCCCAAGAATATTTTGCAAATTGTTTACTTCGAATCCATTATTTGTGAATTCATGGCAAAAACTAAATTAATTTCGAAGCCCATATTACTCCACTTGCTATTTTGGGCTTGTTTGTTGGCATTACCGATTTTACTAGGCCCAAGCTCTCAATCGCAAAATCCGGAGGAAATTCAACGCCACTTTCAATGGAATTTATTTTTCTTCGTCTTTGGCATAGCAAATATTCCCATCTTCTACATCAATACGGAGATTCTTATTCCCAAAGTTTTAAAACGATATAATCTAATTGCCTATTTAGCCTTACTCGTGATCGGATATTTTATCATGGTTGGCTTAAATGATCTGATTTTCGAACTCTTATTTAAGGACTTACATGTGCCTATTCGTCCCAAAGGAGGCGGCAGCGGCATGAAGCGGTTTACCTATTTGCGTATCATATTTCAATACCTATTCATCATTGCAATCGGGATTAGTTATCGTTTTCTTTCCGACAACATGAAGGAACAAGAGGCCAAAAAAGAAGAGGAGAATGAACGTTTAAAATCTGAGCTTTCCTTCTTGCGCTCACAAATCAGCCCTCATTTCATGTTCAATGTATTGAATAGCATCGTTTCCCTTTCCAGAAGAAAACCAGAAAGCGTTGAACCTGTTGTGATCAAATTGTCAGAGTTGATGCGCTACATGATTTACGAAACAAGTGATTCGAGAGTTGCCATTAGCAAGGAAGCGAACTACTTGGAATCCTACATCGAATTGCAACGCTTGCGATTTGGGAATGATATTGATATTGATTTTACTTCCGAAATCTCAGGCACAGCAGGCACAATTGAACCTATGCTACTGATACCATTTGTCGAAAATGCCTTCAAACATGGTGTAGGTATGATTGAAAAACCCAGCATCAGCATACAGTTACATGATAATCCTACCTATTTGCATTTTGTTGTCAAAAACAAAACGAGCAATCAGGCTACTGAGAAAAAAGACGAAAGTTCTGGCATCGGCTTAACCAATGTTCGAAGAAGATTGGAATTGCTATACCCAGAAAATCACGAACTTAATATTACGGAAACTGCGAACACCTATAACGTCGATTTGAAAATCACACACGGTTAAAACGATGGAAACGAAAGAAACTTTTTCGGAAATTCCGAATACGATTTTAAAATGTATCGCCATCGACGATGAAAGTTTAGCATTGGATTTGGTGGAAGATAATATTGCCAAAGTACCCTTCTTGAAGTTGGAGGCGCGCTGCCGCAATGCTTTCGAGGCGATCGAATATTTACAAAACAATCCCGTTGACCTTATCTTCCTCGATATTCAAATGCCAGGATTAACGGGGGTGCAGTTTTTGGAAGGATTGACACAAAAACCAATGGTTATTTTTGTGACTGCATACCAACAATACGCGCTGGAAGGTTTCAATCTGGATGTGATTGACTATGTGTTGAAACCGATATCTTTTGAACGTTTTTTGAAAGCAAGCCATAAGGCGCTTGATTATTTCAAAAGCAAATTAGCACTACAAGGCAATTTCGCGAAGGCAGACGCGAAGGTGGATTATATTTTCATTCATGCCGATTACTCTTTGATGAAAATCATGCTAGAGGATATTTTATATATCGAAGGCTTGAAAGACTACATCAAAATACATGTACGTAATCAAAAATACCCGATTGTTTGTCGGATGACCATGAAACTCATCAGCGAAAAATTACCTTCGGATGAATTTCTACGTATCCACAAATCCTTCATCGTATCCCTGAAAAAAATTGAATCCATACGGAATCAAAAAGTTAAAATTGGAGAAAATCACATTCCTTTGAGCGATAGCTATTCGGAACAATTTTACCAGACCATTGGCTATCAGAAGGAATAATTACTTCAAATTATTTTTGCCAAAGTGATAATTCACGCCCAACCAAGCACGTAAAAGTCCTGTCTGAACTTTCGAATCCGTATAGGGTGTAAATTCAAAATTTAAGCCCAGATGCGGTACGGATGTAAAAGGATAGGCACGCACGCCAAAGCTTCCATAATAGCCTTTTAGCAAAGAGGATTGATTGAACACATTGGACATCCAACCGATGTTGACTCCACCACCTGTGTAAAAAACTGCGTCTTTGGTTTTATATACCGTGAGCATAGGACCAAACTCCGATGTGATTGCCGAAGTGGCCGAATTCATTTGCATACGCACCTCGGCCCAGGCCGTATTGGTGGGATTTGAAGAAACGGCCAACTGCGAATTAAAAGGATAATAGGAGATTGACTGTGCGTTTGAAAACTGCGTAATCGTTAGAAATAGGCCCCAAAAGGCGATGATATTTTTCATTTTAGGAGTTTTTGTTACAATTTTCGACAGGAAACCCAAGGGTCCTAACAAATTATGTAACTTTGAATTTTGGCAAAGATACAATTATGTCCATTCTGAAAAAATTAGCAGGAGAAACTCTTTCGTATGGTTTTAGTACCATCTTAGGCCGTTCCCTTAATTTTTTACTCGTTTTTGTGCACACCTGGGCATTTCTTCCAGCTGAATTAGGTGTCAATGTGAAGTTGTATGGCTATGTAGCGATAGCCAACATCATTTATACCTATGGGATGGAAACTGCCTATTTCCGGTTTGCCAAAGAGGCCCCCGAGAAATATTATCAATTGATCATGACGGCAATCATCGTCACATCAGGTTGTTTTACGCTTTTTCTATTTCTTTTTGCGGACCCTATTATGGTTCAGTTAGGCTATCCCGGCAAAGGCCTATTCTTGAACTGGTTGGCGTTAATCTTAGCCATTGATGCGATTACAGCGATCCCATTTGCCAAATTGCGATTAGAGAATAAAATCAAGACATTCGTCAAGGCAAAAATCGTTTCGATCTTGATTAATGTCGGCTTGAACCTCTTTTTCTTGATGCTCTTAAAGCCAATGCAAGCCGGAGAAATTCAAATAGATGCACCTCAATTTTTGCGAGACCTATACAATCCTGGCATAGGAGCTGGCTATATCTTTTTGGCTAATTTAATTGCCAATGCAAGTTTGTTTTATTGGCTATCAGCCGAACTCAAAGCATACCGTTGGAGATGGGATTGGTCGGAGTTCAAAGCACTTTGGATATATGCATACCCGATTATGTTCATGAGTTTAGCAGCCATGTTCAATTTGATGTTTGATCGTTTGCTTTTAGAATCTTATCTCCCTGAAGGTTTTTATCCAGGGAAAAGTTCGCAAGTCGCGCTGGGAATATATGGCAACTGCTACAAACTTTCTGTTTTTATGAGCTTGGCCATTCAAGCCTTTAAATATTCAGCAGAACCATTCTTTTTAGGCAAAAAAACATCCGAAAACAGCAAAGAAAATTTAGCCTTAATCTCCCATTGGTTTGTCATCGTCTGCACCTTTTTATGGGTAGGCGTTTCGTGTAATTTATTCTGGATCAAAACCCTGTTTTTACGTCGGGCAATTTACTGGGAAGGCATGGATATCGTCCCTGTGTTATTATTGGCTAACCTGTTTTTAGGCATTTATTATACCCAATCGGTTTGGTTTAAGCAGACCAACAAAACCTATTATGGTACGGTTATTACCTTGATCGGTTTAGCGGTAACCTTAGCAGGCAATATCCTTTTTATACCCGTGTATGGTTACATGGCTTGTGCTTATGCATTTTTAGGATCGAGTATCGTGATGGCGGTGTTGTGTTATTTGGGAGGCCAAAAATATTCCCCAACCCCGTACCGCTGGAAAAGTGATTTATTTTATATCTTGTTGGGCGCTGTACTCATTTACGGAGCCAATGCCTTAGCGCAAGTAAGCCCACTGCCAATGTTAATAAACCAAAATGCAGCAATTGTTGCCTTGCTCGGGTATTTATTGGTTCGTGAATTTTCTTGGAAAACAGGTAAGCCCAAATTAATTGACTAGCATGAAGCAAGAATTAAAAACGCAATACCTACATCTCAAACTAAAAATAAGTTTGATGGTAGCGCGTTTACAAGAAAACGCAGGAAAAATTGCGGAGCTAGAAAGATCAAATAAAGAATTACAAGAGAAACTTGAGGCCAAGACACGTGAATTACAAGAAGCATTGAGCCAATCAAAAGAATTGGAGAAAAGCTTTAAAAAATCAGATAAAATTGGTAAACTTGTAGTTAATACAGAAGATACAGAGGCAGCTAAAGCTGAACTGAAGAAAAAGTTAGACGAATATATAGTAAGTATAGATCATTGTATTGAGCAATTACGCAAACCATGAGTACTAAATTACCTTGTAATCTCCTTTTAGGCATACAAAATGTCGCGCTAAAGGTTAGTGAAGAGGAGGAGCCATGTGTGCGGAAAGCGGCAAATTTGGTTAACCGCCTCGTGAAATATTACGAGAAAGAGACAAATAGTTCGGATCCAAGTAAGATTATGGCCCTTGTGGCGTTGGATTTAGCTATGTGTGGATTGAAATTCGAGACGGAAAAGAAATCATTTAACAACAATGTTCAATCTGAGAACGAGCAATTATTAGCGCTCGTGGATGAATTCCAACTATAAATCCCCTTTTCATTCAGTCGTTTTGGAGCCGATGTTCATAAACTAACAATTTATATGACCATTATATCCATTATTATTTCCATCGTTGCGGCAGCGGGTGGTTTGTTTATTGGGAAGTCCTTTTCTTCCAAATCGAACAAGAACCACGAGGAGGAAGCCCAACGAAAAGCAGCTGAAATCCTAAAAAATGCAGAATTTGCAGCGGAAAACTTGAAGAAAGACCGTATGCTGGAGGCGAAAGAAAACTTCTTGCGTTTACGCGGAGAGTTTGAAGAAGAGACTCAAGCTAAGAAAGGAATCCTTTTAGAAAACGAACAAAAATTGCGCGAAAAAGAGCGTATGTTGACTCAGCAACAAGAGCAGCAACGCATTGCTGACCAAGAGTTGCAATCCCAAAAACAAAGCATTCAATCCAAGGAAGAAAA
>DKIP01000027.1:12560-15715 GCA_002454335.1 Cytophagaceae bacterium UBA6715
GAGGCTGAGTCAAAGGCAAGTTCCATTGTGAAACAAGCCATCGAGGAAGCAAAATTAACAGCAACCAAAGAAGCGAAAAAAGTTGTGATTGAAACGATCCAACGTACCGCGGCAGAGAACGCAATCGAAAACTGTGTATCTGTTTTCAATATTGAGTCGGACGACATCAAGGGAAAGATTATCGGTCGGGAAGGACGTAACATCCGTGCGCTGGAAGCAGCAACCGGTGTGGAATTCATCGTTGATGATACCCCTGAAGCTATCATCATTTCAGGTTTCGATCCAGTTCGTCGGGAAATCGCTCGTTTGTCATTACACCGTTTGGTACAAGATGGACGTATTCACCCTGCACGTATTGAGGAGGTGGTGAACAAAACGAAGAAGAACATCGATGACGAGATCATTGAGATCGGAGAAAAAACGGTTATCGACTTAGGTATTCACGGATTGCATCCGGAATTAATTAAGATGGTGGGACGTATGCGTTTCCGTTCATCTTATGGCCAAAACCTTTTACAACACTCCCGTGAAGTAGCCAAATTGTGTGCGACCATGGCAGCTGAATTAGGCTTGAATGCAAAGCTAGCAAAACGTGCAGGTTTACTCCATGATATTGGTAAAGTTTGGCATGAAGAACCCGAATTGCCACACGCATTGTTGGGTATGGAATTAGCTCAAAAATACAAAGAGCATCCAGAGGTTTGTAATGCAATCGGCGCTCACCACGATGAGTGCGAAATGACTTCGATGATTTCACCAATCATCCAAGTTTGTGATGCGATCTCCGGCTCACGCCCAGGTGCACGTCGCGAGATGATGGAATCGTACATGAAGCGCTTACGCGATTTGGAAGATTTAGCGACATCTTTCCAAGGCGTTCAAAAATGTTATGCCATCCAAGCAGGCCGTGAATTGCGTATCCTCGTAGATTCTGAGCATGTGAGTGATGACAAGGCATCTAAGCTATCATTTGATATCTCACAAAAAATCGAGAAAGAAATGCAGTATCCTGGCCAAATCAAAGTAACGGTTATCCGTGAAATGCGGGCAGTAAATTTTGCAAAATAAGTTTTATGATAATTTGTTGAACGGCAAATCACGTTCGACATTTTTACCTATTTTTGCTAACGCTGCCAGGGTCATGACCCTGGCAGCGTTTACTTTTTATGGAAATCAAAGCACCACATACAGAAGCCGAATGGAAGGCCTATTACGCCCTGCGCTACCACGTTTTGCGAGAACCTTGGAATCAACCGCATGGTTCTGAAGTTTTACAGGACGAAGCAACAGCCATTCATGTAATGGCTATAGATGAAGACGGAAATGCACTCGGCGTGGCGCGTATGCATGAATCAGCCCCTTTTCAGGGCCAAGTAAGGTGCGTCGCGGTGGCAACGGACCAACAGGGCAAAGGAATTGGAAAACTGATAATGAGTTACTTGGAAAAGGTAGCAACGGAAAATGGCTGGCAAGAAATGGTTCTTGAAGCACGCGAAAATGCGGTACCATTTTACAAGAGCTTAGGCTATCACATTGAACAAGAATCGTATTTGCTCTTTGGAGAAATCCAACATTACCGCATGAAAAAAGCGCTACCCCTTTCGGAATAGCGCTTGCATATTAGTGCTTGTGTTCAAGTCCTTGTGCACTCGGGATTTGATTGAATTCAATCCCCGCTCTCTGCTCATCCTTGAATGCCTCCTTCGGCTTGATGTTTAAGATTTGGAATAACTCCTTATCCGACTTCGCATCTGGATTTGGTGTAGTCAATAATACATCACCTGAGAAAATGGAATTCGCACCTGCCATAAAGCAGAACGCTTGACCTTCATAACTTAATTCCAAGCGACCTGCGGATAAACGAACTGCCGACTTAGGCATCATAATACGTGCCGTTGCAATCACACGAACCAAATCCCATACCGATGCAGTTTGTTGGTTTTCAAAAGGTGTTCCCTCTACAGGAACCAAATTATTCACAGGCACTGAACCTGGATGTTCCGGCAAATTCGCCAAAGTCAACAACATACCAATACGGTCCGCAGCGCTTTCCCCCATGCCGATAATTCCTCCTGAACATACGGACAATTTAGCCTTACGTATATTCCCTAAAGTTTCTAAACGATCATCATAGGTACGCGTTGAGATGACATCATCATAATACTCTTCCGATGTATCAATATTATGATTGTAAGCATAAAGGCCTGCATCTTTTAGTTTTTGAGCTTGCTCCTCTGATAGCATTCCAAGCGTACAACAAACTTCCATCCCCAAAGAGTTGACCCCTTTAACCATGTCTAAGACACGGTCAAAGTCTTTATTATCGCGCACCTCACGCCATGCCGCCCCCATGCAGAAACGAGAACTTCCATTATCTTTCGCGCGAACAGCTGCTTGAATCACCTCTTCATAAGGCAAAAGCTTTTGCACCTTAACATTTGTATGGTAACGCGCTGCTTGTGAGCAGTACGAGCAATCCTCTGGACATCCTCCTGTTTTGATAGACAATAATGTACTGATCTGTACTTCATTCGGATCATGATAAGCACGGTGAACCGACGCCGCTTGATATACTAAATCCAAAAAAGGTTGGTTGAAAATCTGCTCAACCTCTTCTCGTGTCCAATTATTTCTAATCTCCATATTCTTAATTAAAACTATTCCAATTCCATCATAAACGGCATTAATGCCAAAAAACCCTCGCGCTTTTTCATGCGATCTAATTCCCAAATCGACTTTGTCCAAGGCATGTTACTTTGCACAAATCGAGCCTCCATGGAAGACTCCGAAAAAGCTGTAGAAAGCAATTCATCCAAGAAAGATTTTGCTTTCGGATAAACCACTACCTTATAACTTGCTGGAGCTAATTTTGCTCGGTCGGCCGCAATTTCAATCGCTCGATCCAACCCACCTAACTCATCTACTAATCCAATTTGTTTGGCTTGTACGCCCGTCCAAACACGCCCTCCTGCCAAGGATTGCAACTTCGCCAAAGACATTTTGCGACCTTGAGCAGCTTTGGATGTAAAAGATAAATACCCTTGATTAACCATGTTTTGAACAACCGATTTCTCGAAATCTGTCAGCGCGCCCGCCGAAGTCATAAAATTAGAATGCGCATGCGTATTGACATGATCTTGCGTAATCCCCAGTTT
>DKIP01000027.1:15890-36551 GCA_002454335.1 Cytophagaceae bacterium UBA6715
ACTTTCTTCGTAAGCTCAATCTCACGCCACATGATATCCGATGCCAATGATGATCCACCCGGCGAATCGATACGCAAAACAATCGCCTTGACCGATTTGTTTTCACGTAGTTTCTTTAATTCTTTGACAAAATCATCTGAGCCGATACTTCCATCTCCGCCCTTTGTACCCACGATTTCTCCTTCTGCAACTAATACGGCAACTTTATTATTCCCCTCTACAGCTGGAATCGGATTTTTAGCGTGTAAATAATCTCCAAGCTTTACATATTTCAACTCCTCAGTAGCTTTTTTGCCAGTCAATGCCTTTAATTTCGACTCAAATTCATCCAAATAGCCTAATTTGACCATACCCAAACGTTCCGCATTTTTCGGATCAAATGCCTGTAAACTATCTGCAATCGCATTCAACTTAGTAGCTGAAATTCCCCGACTCTCCGATATTTTTTGAAATACATCTTTGTTGATCGATTGTATGAAGGACAAGGTTTGCATCTTATTTTCAGGACTCATATCCTCCCGAATGAAAGGCTCAACAGCTGATTTGAACTGACCCACACGGAACACTAAAGGCTCAATCTCTAGTTTTTCAAATGCTTTTTTAAAAAACATGTATTGCACACTTATCCCATTGAAATCCAACAAACCTGCCGGATTTAGATATATGACATCAGCGACCGATGCCACGAAATATCCCTTTTCCGAATACGAATTCGCATAAGCGTAGACAAATTTCCCCGACTTCTTAAATTTCGCCAAGGCATTGCGAACCTCAGTCAATTTAGCATAGCCCGCCATCGGAAAACTTACATCAAGGTAAACCCCTTTGATCTTTGAATCCACGCGCGCGCGCTCAAGCGCTGAAAGCACCTGAATTAGCCCCAACTTGTCCGTGCTTGAAAAAAACGGATTAGGTAAATCATCAAAAGGATTATCCTCCGTAGAAGCATTTTCGACAAAGGGTCGGTTTAAGTCGAGATGCAAAATAGATTGCTCTTTGACCACATATTCCTTTTCTTCGCCACCCATCGCAGCCCCTATACCGGCAAGCAACAACAAGGCAAAAACAAAAAATAAGCAAATGCCTACCAGCGTTGCCAACGAATATTTAACAAATTGCCACATAGCTTTTAATTTAGTCGATACGAATATCGAAAGCTTTCATTCAATTTGGCTTTAATTATGACCAACGGTCAAATGTCTATCCAAAGTTTTTACGATAATCTTCACGCGATTGACGAATAACCTCATGCGCTACCTCGCGACCATATACGTCATCAATATCGACTGCAGGAGAAGTTGTTTCACCTGGCAACATTTTATACGTCCAAAAATAGTGACGTAAACGTTGAACGATATCCTTCGGTGCGTCAGAAATATCACGCCACTTACCGTAAATTGGATCATCTTTCAATACCGCGATGATTTTATCATCCGCCTCTCCTTTGTCAATCATACGAATTCCTCCAATAGGAATCGCTTGACATAAAATATCACCATGCGTAATTGCTCGTTCAGAAAGCACTAAAATATCCAATGGATCTCCATCTCCTTGCATAATATCCTTACCTGAATATTTACGCGCTAACTCCGCAATGCCATCAGCACAATAGGTTTGTGGCAAAAAGCCATACAAAGCAGGGACAATGTTCGAGAATTTTTGAGGACGATCTATCTTCAAATATCCCGTTTGTTTATCTATTTCATATTTAACCGTATCCGTCGGTACGATTTCAATAAATGCAGTTACTTGTTCAGGCATTTGGTCACCAATCTGGATACCATGCCAAGGATGTGCTTTAAAAAAGTTACGATTCATATTTTTATCTTATATCAAAAAACAACTTAGGTTTCATAATCTTCGCAAATTACAAAAAAATAAGGAAACCAAAGGACTCCATTCGCTTTTAAAAATTCCACATTTTCCCGTTTTTTCGTTAAATTTGCCGTTTGATTTTTTATAGACAATGATATATCCCATCATCCCCTACGGCGACCCAGTCCTACGCAAAGTGGCAAAGCCTGTTGATTTCGGTTCCCTTGATTTAATCAAGCTTTCCGAGGACATGTTTGAAACCATGTATGCAGCTAGTGGCGTTGGTTTAGCTGCCCCGCAAATCGGCATGGACATTCGCCTTTTCGTCGTGGACGGCAGACCTATGAACGAAGGTGAGGAAGAAGAGGACATTGACCCATCGTTAATCGATTTCAAAAAGGTTTTTGTGAACGCAACCATCTTAGATGAAACAGGCGAGGAATGGGGATTCGAGGAAGGTTGCCTATCCATTCCGGGAATTCGAGGCGAAGTATTCCGTCCAGAATATGTCAAAATCCATTACTGGACTGAAAAAGGAGAAGAAAGAACTGACGTTTTCGAGGGCTTTGCCGCACGAATCATTCAGCATGAATACGATCATATTGAAGGTATTTTATTCACGGATCACTTGAATGTTGTCAAAAAACGTATGATCAAAAACAAATTAAGTGACATTACCCGCGGGAAAGTTTCTGTGGATTATAAAATGAAGTTATCCCGCTAATTCAGCAACATGAAGATTTCGATTAATTGGTTACGTGATTTTATTGATTTGGCTCGTTTACCCCAACAAGGCCAAGCAGAGGAACTCGATGTATTATTAACAAATACAGGTTTAGAGGTAGAAGGCATCGAAGCCCACGAAAAAATTCCAGGGGGGCTTCGTGGATTCGTTGTAGGTGAAGTTTTGACCTGTGAAAAATTTGAAGTAAAAGAAAAAACGCTCAGCCTAACGACCGTTGACGCAGGACTCGATGAAATACTAACCATTGTTTGTGGTGCAGCGAATGTTGCTGCAGGCCAAAAAGTGATTGTCGCAACGCCAGGTACTATGTTGTACGACAATACAGGAAAAGAGCTTTTCAAGATTGAAAAACGTAAAGTATACGGACAAGCTTCCGAGGGAATGATTTGCGCGGAAGACGAAATTGGCATCGGCACATCACATGATGGCATCTTAATCTTAGATACTACATTGCCAAACGGAACTCCAGCTGCGCAATATTTTCAGATCGACTCCGACCTTGTTTTGGAAATCGGCCTAACTCCAAACCGCGCAGATGCCGCATCGCATTGGGGTGTAGCACGTGACATCAAAGCTGTTAGTGGAATCGAAATAAAACTACCCGATGTATCTAAATTTAAGGTTGCCAATAATTCATTCCCTATCGAGGTCAAAATTCAAGACACAGGCTGTACCCGTTTTTGCGGACTGACGATAGATGGCGTACAAGTTGGCCCATCACCTGCATGGTTACAAGAGCGTTTATCGGCCATTGGCTTACGTCCCATCAATAACATTGTCGATGTTACGAATTACATTTGCCATGGTTTAGGCCAACCGATGCACGCCTATGACTGGAATCAATTACGTGGAGGAAAATTAATCGTTGACCAAGCAAAGGCAGGCACAAAATTTACTACGCTTGATGGAACGGAGCGCACGTTATCAGGAGAAGAAATTATGATCTGTGATGCTGAAGGGCCGATTGGCTTAGCCGGTGTCATGGGAGGAGCGGATTCATCCATTCAAGATTCAACGACTCGTATTTATTTGGAAGTTGCCTACTTCAAACCCGAACGCATCCGTAAGGCAGCTCAAATTCATAGCTTAAAAACTGATGCATCATTCCGTTTCGAACGTGGAACAGACATTGAAGCCAAGGCTTTTGCGATTCAATATGCAGCCTTATTAATCCAAGAAATTGCAGGCGGACAAATCAGCTCCGACTTGGTGGATTATTATCCTGAAAAACCCGTTTTGGCAGAAATTCAAATGACCTATGCGCGTATCAAACAGCTCATCGGCATTGAAATCGGTGTGGAACGCATCCAAGAAATTCTTGTTGCCTTGGATTTCGAATTAATAAATAAATCGGCTGAAGGGTTTATCGCAGTAGCTCCCGCATACCGTGTGGATGTTACGCGTGAAGCAGATATCATTGAAGAAATTCTTCGTATCCATGGATTGGATAACATTCCTTTATCGGAAAACTTAAGTGCTAAATTCATATCAGAATTCCCGTCACTCGACAAGGAAAAAGTTCAATTGACGATTGGACAAAGTCTAGCTGCCAAAGGTTTTCAAGAAATCATCAGCAATTCTTTAACGAAAGGCGAATACCATGGCTTAATCGCCAAGGACCTTACGTTTGACACAGTCGAAATCTTAAACCGCTTATCGGAGGATTTAGGCGTCATGCGTCAGCATTTGGTATTCCATGGCTTGGAGGTTTTGGCGCATAATATTAACCGCCGACAAAAAGACTTGAAACTTTTCGAATTCGGAAAGACCTACCATAAAAAAGGAGAAAAGTTTATCGAAAAACGCCATTTGGCGCTTTATACAACGGGACTCGCTGAAGGGGAAACCTGGTCGCATGCGCCTCAAAAAAGTCAATTGCACCAATTATATGCGCAAGTGATTGCGACGATGAAGCAATTAGGCGTAGCGCAATTTGACACGACGGTGATTGAACAATCGCAGGTATTTGCCTATGGCTTAACGATTACGGTCAACAAAAAACCAGTCGTTTCGCTGGGTTTAGTACACCCGAAATTGGCGCAAAAATTCGACGTGAAACAAGAAGTTTTCATGGCAGATTTCGATTGGGATTTCTGGGTGAAGCAAGAGAAAGGAAACTTCGTATATCAAGAAATTTCAAAGTTCCCGGAGGTGCGTCGCGACTTATCGCTCGTATTAGACCAAACGGTCAGCTTGCAAGCCATTCGACGTGTAGCGGAACAAACGGAAAAGAATTTATTGAAAAGCGTAGCTGTTTTTGATGTGTATGTGGGCAAAAATTTAGGCGAAGGGAAGAAATCCTATTCCGTTTCATTCATCCTACAAGATGAAACGCAAACACTAACTGATAAGGTGATTGATGCGACAATGGATCGATTGATCACACGCTTTGAGAAGGAATTGGGAGCCTTGATTCGTAAATAGAATCAAGGCTTTACCAAATTTTATCGTTTGAACATGTTTCCCATGTTCGGCATTTTCATTTTACCATCTTGCACTTTGTTCATCATGCGCATCATTTTACGCATGTCTTCAAATTGCTTTAACAAGCCATTGACTTGTTGGATCGATGTCCCAGAGCCGGCCGCGATGCGGTTCTTACGCGCGGGGTTTAATATATCTGGATTTTGACGCTCTTTTAAGGTCATGGATTGAATAATAGCTTCAATAGGCTTGAATGAGTCATTCGAAATATCTACATCTTTCACCGCTTGGCCCATACCCGGAACCATGCCCATCAAATCTTTGATATTCCCCATCTTCTTGATTTGTTGCAATTGCGCATAGAAATCTTCGAATGAGAAGTTATTTTGACGAATCTTCTTATTTAAGCGAGCTGCCTCTTCTTCATCAAAAGCTTGTTGAGCACGTTCAACCAAGGAAAGTACGTCACCCATACCCAAAATACGATTTGCCATCCGGTCTGGATAAAACAAATCTAAGGCTTCCATTTTCTCACCTGTTGAGATAAACTTAATCGGCTTATCTACCACCTGACGAATAGAAAGTGCAGCTCCCCCACGTGAATCACCATCTAATTTCGTTAGGACGACTCCATCAAAATTCAAGCGATCGTTGAAAGTCTTCGCAGTATTCACCGCATCTTGACCTGTCATGGAATCCACTACGAACAAAATCTCGGTTGGACGAATGGCTTCTTTCACAGCGGCAATCTCATTCATCATCGCCTCATCAACCGCCAAACGACCCGCTGTATCGACTATCACAACTTTCTTACCCATTTTTCGGGCGTAAGACAAAGCATTTTGTGCGATGGAAACGGCGTCTTTATTTTCAGGTTCTGCGTAAACTTCCACGTCTACTTGCTCACCCAATACTTTCAATTGGTCAATCGCAGCCGGGCGATAAATATCACAGGCAACCAACAAGACATTTCTGCCTCCTTTTTTAATATGTTGGGCTAATTTTCCCGAGAAAGTCGTTTTACCCGAACCTTGTAATCCAGCAATTAAGACAACTGCGGGGTCACCTTTTAGATTAATATCTTGTTTGGTTCCACCCATTAATTGGGTTAACTCCTCTTGAACGATTTTAACTAATAATTGGCCTGGTTCAACAGCGATCAAGATTTTCTGGCCCATAGCCTGATCCTTGATACGATCCGTAATTTCTTTGGCTACTTTATAGTTAACGTCGGCATCCATGAGTGCCCGACGAATTTCTTTGACGGTCGCGGCAACGTTCACATCGGTGATGCGTCCGTTTCCTTTGAGGGTCCGCATCGCGGTACTTAACTTGGAACTTAAATTTTCAAACATAGTATGATAAAAAAGGAATGCAATTTACGCATTTTGGAGCAAATTCTTAATCAAAAATGATGGTCTTATTCTGATGCAAGAAAACACGATCTTCGAAAACCATCTTTAAGGCATTTGCTAAAACAATCTTCTCTACATCTTTGCCAGCTTTAGCCATCTCTTTTGCTGAATAACTATGGTTCACCGCCACAACATCTTGGCAAATAATCGGTCCCTCATCGAGGTCATCTGTAACAAAATGGGCGGTGGCACCGATAATCTTAACGCCACGGTCAAAGGCTTGTTGGTAAGGCTTCGCCCCCACAAACGCGGGTAAAAAAGAGTGGTGAATATTAATCATGCGTCCTAAATATTTCGCAGAAAAACTCGGAGTCAAGATGCGCATATACTTCGCCAAAACAATATAATCTGGCGAGTAAGCATCAATTTGAGCTTCTACAAGTTTTTCATGCGCTTCACGTTCCATTCCATCAGCGCTGATGAGATGAAAAGGCATTTGAAATTGGGCACATAGACCTGCTAAAATCGCATGATTGCCTATGACCGCTTCGATTTGGAAATGGAGATCTTGGAATTGTGAACGGATCAACAAATCTCCTAGGCAGTGATGCTCTTTGGTTACTAATAGGACGACCCGTTTTAATGCGGGCGGAATAATTTCAACCTGGGCATTTTGTGGCAAGACGGCTAAAAGCTCACCTTGAAGCGCATGAATTTCACAATTCCCAACATAGGAAATGCGCATAAAAAACTGGTTAAATGCCTCATCCACAAATTCATTTGTACGTGTGACATTCAATAATTTTTCGAATAAAATGCCTGTGATTTTATGCACGAGACCTTTTTCATCCTGACAGGCAATCTTAATAACCGTTTCCATAAAAAATATTGACTCAATCCTTCAAATTTACCTCAAAATCGTGAATAAAAAAGAATTCCTTATTTACCTTTGCAAGATTAATCGTGCCTAAGCCCGATTATTTGAAAGCTTATAAACAATCTGTATCAAAATGGAAAAAATTAAAGTGGCCAACCCGGTCGTTGAGCTTGATGGAGACGAAATGACTCGCATCATTTGGAAATTTATCAAAGACAAATTGATCTTACCTTACGTCGATGTAGATATCAAATACTACGATTTAGGGGTAGAGTATCGTGATGAAACGAATGACCAAGTAACGATTGAGGCAGCTGAGGCTATCAAAAAATACGGTGTTGGAATCAAATGTGCAACAATCACTCCAGATGAAGCACGTGTGAAAGAATTCGATTTGAAGCAAATGTGGAAGTCTCCCAATGGTACAATTCGTAACATTTTGGATGGAACGGTTTTCCGTGAGCCAATCGTTTGTTCAAATGTTCCTCGTTTAGTACCTAATTGGACTGCACCAATCATGATTGGTCGTCACGCCTTTGGCGATCAATATAGAGCAACCGATTTCGTAACAAAAGGAAAAGGTAAATTAACAGTAACATTCACACCGGAAGAAGGTGGGGAAGCACAAACTTTTGAAGTGTATAACTTTAAAGGAGATGGTGTTGCGTTAACGATGTACAACACAGATGAATCCATCAAAGGCTTTGCGCACTCTTGCTTTAACATGGCATTGAGCAAAGGATGGCCATTATATTTATCTACAAAGAACACGATCTTGAAGAAATACGATGGTCGTTTCAAAGATATTTTTGAGGAAATCTACCAATCAGATTACAAGGCGAAGTTTGACGCTGCAGGTATCGTTTACGAGCACCGTTTAATCGATGATATGGTTGCTTCTGCGTTGAAGTGGAATGGTAACTTTGTTTGGGCTTGTAAAAACTATGACGGAGACGTTCAATCAGATACGGTTGCACAAGGTTTCGGTTCCTTAGGTTTAATGACGTCTGTGTTGATTACGCCAGACGGAAAGGTTATGGAAGCTGAGGCTGCGCACGGAACGGTTACACGCCACTACCGTGATCACCAAGCAGGAAAACCTACATCAACGAATCCAATTGCATCGATTTTTGCTTGGACACGTGGATTAGAATTCCGTGGTAAATTAGATAATAATGCGGCTTTGATCAACTTCTGCCAAACATTGGAAAAAGTATGTGTTGAGACTGTTGAGTCAGGTAAAATGACGAAAGACTTAGCGGTATGTATTCACGGAAACAAAGTGAATCATGGCGAGCACTACTTGTATACGGAAGAGTTCTTAGAAGCTTTGGATACGAACTTAAAAGCAGCGTTAGCGTAAGCTTTTAACGATGAGAGAAAAGCCATCCGTCTACTGACAGATGGCTTTTTTTATGTTAGCGATAGTCGACAATGATGGTTTTGTACAACATGTCTGTGCCGTTCTTCGGCAAAATAGTCAACTTATAAATAGCGGGAGATAGTCCACTTACATTAATTACAAAGGCAATGGAATTATCAATCGTTCCTTGCAGCATTTCACGGCCATCAAGACCATAAAGTACATATTTGGCCCCTACCAAATCATATTTTGATTGAATAAACAATTCCTTGGAAGCGGGATTGGGATAAGCAACTAAGCCATTCCCTGCCGGTAGTTCATAGTTAATTTGATTGGAAAAATCTGATGTACAAGTAGGCCCTTTGGGATACACATAAGAAACCTTTGCTTGGTAAATCCCAGATTCTTTCACATGTAAGTTAATGGCATCAGAAGCAACGGGCAACTCATTCCCATTTAAAAACCACGAGTAACTAATCCCTGTCATGCGAGGCCCTGATGTTAAATAAAATGGTGACATAGTGCTAATTTGGGGATTAGCAGGTAGTGGAAATACTTGGGTTGTGACCGATTTAGACTCAGGGGAGAGGCAGCCCAACTCATCGTATGTTTTCACTTTAAATAAGCCCGTTTTTGATACAGAAATTTCTTGACTCGTGGAACCATTGTTCCATACATAAGAAACCTTCCCACCTGTTGCCACCAACTTCACAGAGGCATTTGCGCAAAAAAGCGTATCCGAATTCGCTAAAATTGATGGCGCTTGCGGAAGTCTCAACTTTTTAAATTCAATGATGGGAATACTAAACTCACGCCCCAATGAATCATATAAAATAGATTGGTAAATACCGTATGGGACATTATTATTACTCTTCGCATTGACACTGACAACGCCATCTAAGTCGGTCCAATCGCCTCGAACAAAATCGCCAGTAATTTTTTTAATTACCAAGGAATTATCGGGACCGCATGAAGCTTCCAACCTCGGCATATCGCGGTAGGTAAGATACTTCATCCCTTTAGCAATCGCATCGTCAATACTTTTGAACCACGCAGCTCCCAATGTAGGGAAGCCAACAGGGGAAAAATGGACGCAACCATAATATGGTAATGAGGGATTACGGGGAACTTCAATATCATCCGTATTCGGCCCTTCAAAAACTTGAGGTAAATTCGGTGTCACGGTTACTTGTTTTTGTGCTGCACGAATTTCAGGACTCAAAACCGCCTCAGTACTATCACAGCCTCCACCTCGAGTTGCTTGCGCCACGATCCAAGGTATATCCTGATTTGCATCTTTTCTCGATTTTGAAATTAATTCAACGAGGTAATTAAAGTACGTTTCTTGAGACATTTCCTGACGGGCATCGGTTTCTCCTTGATGCCAAAGAACTGCACGGAATCCCATCTTTTGCCCAAAAATCTCCAATGAACGCGTGAAGCTCTTGTAAGGAAAGTATAATTCGTAGTTTTGCGTAGGATCCCAAGGATTTGGCGAAGGAACACCACGAGCACTTTCAACCCAATTCCGAATTGATGACCCGCCCCAACCTGTATTTATAAAGCAAACTGGAACGTTATATCTTTTCACCAGGGTATCCCCTACCGCTGGCCAATAATGTAAAGACAAACCATTCGGCCCAATAGTCGAAAACGAACTCATTTGACTGAAAGTGCTTAATGGATAATTCATCGAAAAATTCCCGATGTAGAAATGCGTATAGCTAACATTTAACTCAGGAAAATGAGCGTAAAAGTTAGAACAATTGACCCGATCATCCTCTGCACCTATCTCAACGGGTAATCGGAAAGTACCTTGAGCATTCGATTGACCGGCAATGAGAAAGTTTTCTCCCACACCCACTCGATTTAGCTCAGTTGAATCAATTATTTTATTATTAAGAAAAGACCGAACTTTCATGCGGTACCAGCCACCGCTGACATCGATTTTTCCTTGAAAAATACCGGCATTAGGATTCGCGTCAAGCAGCGTCCAATCAATCAACTTACCCTGGCCCTCCTTTACAGGGATAAAAGTAACTTGAACTTTGTCTGCCAATTCTGAACAATTCCCCAGAACTGATATCGATGCTTGATTAAATTCATTGCGTTGAAAAATCTGACGATTGCGTGGATAGGCAACGAACATCTGAGCATTCGCCAAATGAGCTAACAATATTCCAATACATAAAATCAATACGCGCATGACATGAATATATGAAGACAAATTTACAAAAAAAGTCGTATCGGAAAACCAATACGACTTCAATACTTATGCATCGCTAACCAAATTACTCTCCTACAACAGAAAAGGTAATCTTGTGCTTAACATCCTTATGTAAATCCAAAGTTGCTGTGTAATCACCAGTCATTTTAACTTCAGAATCAAAAGAAATTTTCTTACGATCAACATCGAATCCTTTTTCTTTCAACATCTCCGAAATTTGTAAACTTGTTACACGTCCAAAGATTTTACCGCTATCCCCAGCCTTTGCAGAAATAGTCAATGACATTTCACCGATTGCAGCAGCTAAATCAAACGCATCTTGACGGATTTTCTCCACTTTGTGCGCTGCTTGCTTAATGTTCTCAGCTAATACTTTACGATTGGATGGAGTTGCCATAACAGCAAATCCTTGTGGAATTAAGTAATTACGACCGTAACCAGCTTTCACCGCTACTACGTCGTTCTTATAACCTAATCCAGCAATATCCGTTTTTAATATAATTTCCATCTTATTTTACAATCAAATGTTTATCAGGTTACCCCAGTTTATTTCAAACCATCTGCCACATATGGCATCAAGGCTAAGTGACGTGAACGCTTAATTGCTTGCGCCACACGACGTTGGAATTTCAAAGAAGTTCCCGTAATACGACGAGGTAAAATTTTACCTTGCTCGTTTACCAACTTCAATAAATAATCTGGGTTTTTGTAATCAATGTATTGGATGCCAGCTTTCTTAAAACGGCAATACTTTTTGCGATTACTATTCTTATCTACAGGTTCGTTAACTAATGTCATCTTATGCTTCTGTTTTTTCTGGTTTTCTACCTACTAAACCTTTTCTCTTTTTCTCATTGTACAATACCGCATGCTTATCAAGCGCAGTAGTCAAGAAACGAATTACACGCTCATCACGCTTGTACTCAAGCTCTAATTTCGCGATTAACTGAGGATCCGCTGCAAATTCAAAGATTTGATAGTATCCTGTGTGCTTGTTTTGGATTGGGTAAGCCAACTTGCGTAAGCCCCAAGCATCGTCATGAACGATTTGAGCACCATTATCTACCAATAATTTTTTGAATTTTTCAACGGCGTCCTTTGTCTGTTGCTCAGACAAAACGGGAGTTAAAATGAACACCGTCTCGTAGTTTTTTAATTGCATACAAAATTGTTGTTTAAAAACTTAAAAAAAATTTGGATTGCAAAAGTATGAATAATACTTAACAATCAAAAACTTAGCTAAAAATAAATTATATTTAACGCACCTCGAAAGTCCCAAGGCCTATCAGAAATCCTTCTGAATACAACTCAATTTCATGTTTCCCCTCTCTGTAGGGTGTTGAACGAGCGTAAATAAATTCCACCGACTGGTGATTATTCTCGTAAAAGATACGTTGCTTAGCCGTGTATACTAACTCTTTCCCCTTAAACATCACCGTACCCGAGCCTAGCGCATAATCAGACAGCGTATTCCCGGTAGGCTCAATGATGCGCAAATAAATCGTCTTTATCTCGCGTGTAGCCAGCGGATTATTTTGCAAATGAAAAATTACACGGATTTTATCAATACGTTTCGCCCGCTGCCCCTGCATCCCCGTTTCCTTCCCACGCGACGATATAGCATATACGTTCACCCCTTCTGCTCGCAAAGCTGCAGCCACGGAAACCTTCTCCGCTAACTCTTGATTACGCACTTCTAATACGCGAGATCTTTCGCTTAGCTCTCTTTTTTCGATACCAAACGTTGCACTCGAATCCCGCAAAGCCTTCTGTACATTGGTCAGCCCATCCTGTAATAATTTTGCTTCCCGACTTAATGAGTCGTTTCGGGCGATTAAAACCACATTTTCCCGACGAAGTTTTTTGATCTCTTGGTCTTTAATTCCGAGAAGTCGGAGATAATAAGCTAGTTTCTTTTGGAATTCAGCTTGACCTATTTCAGGATGCTCAGCTAATTCTTTTTGGTCCCCCTCAATTTGTAAGCGTGCCTTTTCCAATTCATTCACTCTTCCGCCCAATCGTTTAATTTGAACCATCCGCACCTGCAATTGTTTGGATATGGAATCCAAACGCTCCTGAGCATCCTCAACAAAATTTTCTTGCTTTTGCGTTAAAGTCCAAAAACTGGGTTGAAATTTTTCAATGTAAAGTATCCCAACCAACAGCAACACCAAAAAGGTCAACAGATAGACCAGGCGCACCAATCGCTTTTCACGGGAACTCATTGAATCTGATTGCATTGTCTTATTTAAATTTGATGCAGACTTTCGTACCGCACCGCAGAATCAAAAATAATAAATTAATTTTACATCACAATTTTTTTCCGAACTGATGTCCATAGCGCAAGAAATCGCCAAAATTCAATCTGATTTAGCACCCTATTCAAGCAAACTCATTGTCGTTACCAAAACACGTTCAATCGACGAATTGTTATCCGTTCATGCCTGCGGAGCACTTGATTTTGGAGAAAACCGAGTACAAGAAATGGTCGAAAAACAAGCCAAACTACCCCAAAATATCCGTTGGCATCAAATTGGTCACCTACAAAGCAACAAAGTAAAATACATTGCCCCTTTCATTCACCTAATCCATTCCGTTGATTCCTTCGATTTACTAAAAGAAATCAACAAACAAGCTGCGAAAAACAACCGGGTTATTCCATGTTTATTGCAAATGTATATTGCCCAAGAAGAAAGTAAATTTGGTCTTGATAAGCAGGAAGCCATTGAAATTCTTGAAAACCCAGAATTAGCAAACTTGAGTCATATTGAAATCATTGGATTGATGGGTATGGCGACTTTTACCAATAACACAAATCAAATTCAAGCGGAATTCAAAGGATTAAAGGCGATTTTCGAGACATTTAAATCTCAGCAAACGGGCATTGCGTCTAATCGTGTACATTGGAAAGAAATATCGATGGGGATGTCGGGTGACTATTTACTTGCCGCGCAAGAAGGCTCCACGATGGTGCGAGTGGGGTCAGCAATCTTTGGACCAAGAGCTTAAAAAAAAGCCTCCTGTCAGGAGGCTTTAGATGTCATCCAATATTATCTAAATCTAACGAGACAAGGATATAATCTCAAATTCCAAATGCCCCGCAGGCGCTTGGATTTGCGCTAGCTCTCCTACTTTTTTCCCTAATAATCCTTTGCCAAACGGAGATGAAACCGAAATCTTTCCTGCGCGCAAATCCGCCTCTTCCTCTGACACAATCGTATATTTTACCGTGGCGTTGTTTTTCGTATTTCGGATCTCCACAATCGAATAGATAGAAACCTTCGTTAAATCGATAGTAGATTCATCTAACACGCGTGCATTGGAAACAACTTCTTCCAATTTGGAAATTTTAAGTTCCAGGAGACCCTGTGCATCTTTCGCAGCATCGTATTCGGCATTTTCACTTAAATCACCTTTATCGCGGGCTTCTGCAATTTGTTTGGCCATATCCGAACGTCCTTGAATCTTCAAGTGGTGTAATTCAGCTTTTAATTTATCGAGCGCCTCAGCGGTATAATATTGAAACTTTGCCATAAGCTATGAATTTTAATGCCTGTGTTAAAAAACAAAATAGAACGGCCTCCGACCGTTCTACTTAAATTATTTGTAGTTTTGTTTCGGATTCGGAACTAAAATAAATGTTGCTTTGCTAACACAAAATCAGTTTTGGTAAGCCACAAAGGTAAACAAAAAATGTTTTACAACAACCATAAAACATTTTCACCCAGCCCCCTACATCTATGCGTATTGTTTTTTTTGGCACCCCAGATTTTGCTGTTGCAAGCCTTGAAGCGCTGATTCAAGCGAATTTCGAAGTCGTTGCCGTCGTTACGGCTCCCGACAAGCCTGCAGGAAGAGGCCAGCAACTTCAGTCTTCAGCCGTAAAACAATATGCAGAAACGCAGGGACTTCCCGTTCTTCAGCCACTGAAACTTAAAGATCCTTCCTTCGTCGAGGAATTAAAATTATACAAGCCTGACCTTCAAGTAATTGTTGCATTTCGAATGCTTCCCGAAGTTGTTTGGAACCTGCCTCCTTTGGGAACCTTTAATTTGCATGGTTCCTTGTTGCCTAATTACCGCGGAGCAGCACCGATTCATTGGGCTGTTATCAATGGAGAAACCGAAACGGGGGTTACAACTTTTTTCTTGCAACATGAAATAGATACCGGAGATTTGCTTTTTCAAGAAACAGAACCGATACACCCAGATGATACGACGGGGGATGTTTACGACCGACTGATGAAACGAGGAGCCAAACTGGTTGTCAAAACAGCGCAAGCCATTCAAGCCGGTACGACCAATCCTATCCCACAAGATGAAACGGTGGCCATGAAACCTGCTCCTAAGTTGACACGTGCAACAGGCGAAGTGCATTGGTCGAAAACGGGTGCCGAGATTCATAATTTGGTCCGCGGGATGTACCCTTTCCCAGGATCACACACAACCTTTCAAGGCAAAAATTGCAAACTCATACAGATTAAATTTCATCCAGAAACAATCCCCGACTTGGCTATTGGGATTTGGGATACAGACCAAAAATCCTATTTACGCGTGGGTTGTCAAGACGGATACATCGAAATCCTAGAATGGCAAATGGAAGGTAAGAAACGAATGAAAATCGACGAATTCCTAAGGGGGTACAACTTTAATTTTTAGTCGCATATTCCCAGCGACCTAAGGAGTAAAAATACCCATTGCTTTGAAATGGTTTGATGAAAACCCAGTTTTGACCTGTATTAACTTCTACTCGTGCCGCATCCTCAGCAGGCGGATTCACTACAGGCATAATTGCTTGTTGGCAAGCACAAAGCTTCCCCACTTTTAATCGATTTAATGTAATTAACAATGCCTTTGTATCTTGTACCTTTTCTTGATGCATTATATTTCGCTGATATATCGCTTCATAATGATCACGGTATTTTTCAAATTCAAAGGCTAAAATTGGGTATTGAGTAATCAAAGCCGCACTATTTCTAAATCGCTGCAAATGCCCCGGATCCGGGAATCCCACAAAATCCCCGCCCCAAAACATGCCTAATGACTTGGCTATTTGGCCCATTCGAAGATAACGCGGAGATCTACGTAAATATCGTCTGTGGGAATACAACCCGACATCAGCAGCTAAATTAAAATTATGGAAAGAGAGGAGCACTTGCGATCGGCCAGCACGTTTCAATTGTTGTTGGCGCTTCAAATTCCGAACAGCCTGTAGAAAGCGCATAGACCATCCAAGTTTAGAGACCTGTGCGAGCAGACTGTCTTTTTGAATGGAAAAAGCATTTACCTCTCCCTCCAAATCTGACGCATATAGGGAATCGAGCGCGGGATAATTCACATGTAAACTCGCTAAATACTTTAAACTCGATGAATCAATCAACGAAACCTGTTGGCCATCAATAGCTACAACTAGATTTATTGCTGCACCATGATGCTTTAACGTGTCCCGTTGGCGATACATCCACAATAAGTCATTTGGCCAAACATAATTCACCGGTGTGGCCTTACAAACTAAGCGTAACGAATCTACCTGTGCACGTATGTGAAAACAACCTAAAAAGAAAATTATACCAAACAAATAACGCATTAATGCAAAGGAATAACGAGTTCTTCGCCGCGCATCGTGACATCCTCTTTTTTATGATTGGCGTCCATTAAGGCCTTCTTAGAAATATGGTACTTTTCTGCCACGACACGCAATACGTCTCCTTTGCCAACGATATGAATCGCTTGAACTTTGACTTTCACTTTTGAGCCTCCTTTGACACCAGCAGGATTCATGGCTTTTAATTGGTCGACAGAAAGTCCAAAATGTTTCGCGATAGTTTCAACCGTTTCCCCTGATTCCGCTTGATAAGTAAAGGATTTACCTGCAGGTTCCTCCAAAGCAACTTCAGGGACCTTTTCCGCCTCTGCTTCTTTCTTTTGTTGGTCTAAATCAACAGCCTCCTGATCAACAGAAGCCGTGTCAGTCGAAGTGGTATCGCGGATAACCGTTGAGGAAGCAATGTCTTCCATTGGCAATTCATCCTCGTCGACTTGAACTTTTTCCGCTTTAGCTAAGCTACTCGTTTCGGGACCTAGAAAATGTTCATACCCTACGAACAATAAGGCTACTACGGTTGCAATCAATACAAACAAGGTAACCAAAGGCAGATTAGATGATTCACTTTCTTTCATAAATGAGAAAGGATTTTTCATAATTACTTAATTAGATCATTCGTTTTTTGACTCATTTCAGCCACTTTATCAATCAATTCCGCTTTGTATTGATCCAATTTTGCTGATAAACTTGCGTCGCTGATGGCAATCATTTGAACTGCCAACAAGCCTGCATTTTTTGAGGCATTTAAGGCTACCGTTGCAACAGGAACGCCATTCGGCATTTGTAAAATGGAGAGAATGGAATCCCAACCATCAATTGAATTAGATGATTTCACGGGAACGCCGATCACCGGCAAAATCGTTGCAGAGGCAACCATCCCTGGTAAGTGTGCGGCTCCCCCAGCACCCGCAATTATCACTTGAATACCGCGTGATTTTGCATTTTGAGCATATTCTAACATTTTTACGGGCGTACGGTGAGCAGAAACAATATCCACTTCGTACGGGATGCCAAAATCTTTACACACTTGAATTGCATCTTGCATAACAGGCAGATCAGAGCTGCTTCCCATGATGATTCCTACCATAATTTTCTATTTAACTAATCACACGGATTAGGTTCTTTACTTGTTCCGACTTTTCAATAATTTCTTCTTTTGAATTGCCCAATATCGTTACATGGCCCATTTTACGAAATGGCTTTGTCATTTTTTTGCCATATAGAAAAGGATATACACCAGGTATGGCTAGTGCCTCATGTAAACCTTCGTATTTAGCTAAACCACTAAAACCTGCCTCTCCAAGTAAATTCAGCATTCCTGATACCCCTTTGGCTTTCGTACTTCCTAAAGGCAATCCGGCAATCGCACGTAAATGTTGTTCATATTGGGACGTTTCATTCCCACGAATGGTCTGATGCCCCGAATTGTGTGGGCGAGGCGCTACCTCATTAATCAAAATTTCGCCTGCAGAAGTTAAAAACATTTCGACGGCTAATACGCCTACAAGCCCCATTTTATCAATTAAATCGATGGCAATTTTTTCAGCCTTCGCCTCAATTTCCTTCGATATGGCGGCAGGAGAAAAAAGGAAATCAACTAAATTATGTGCGGGATGAAAAACCATTTCAACGGCTGGGAAGGCAGAAATTTGTCCTTGTTCGTTTCGAGCAACAATAACCGCAAGTTCTTTTTCAAAATCGACTGCTTTCTCCAATAATCCGGGGGCATTAAACCCTTTAGTCTGATCTACTAAAGAGTCAATCCGCTGAACGCCTTTCCCGTCATAACCACCTTTGCCAAGTTTATGAAAAGCTGGCAAGAAATCCACATACTGAGCAATATCATCCTGATTTTCAGTCAATACAAAAGGTGCTGTGGGGAAGCCGTGATCTTGAAAAAATTGCTTTTGTAGGCGCTTATCTTGAATCATCCGCAAAATATGCGGCTGAGGGAATACTTGCTTTCCTTCTTTTTCCAATTGTTCAAGCGCTTCGATATTCACATGTTCGATTTCAATACTGACCACATCGAAATGCCGACCAAACTGATAAACTGTATCATAATCTTGAAAAGAGCCTTCCTTAAAAAAGTATGCAAGTTCATGGCAAGGTGCTTCAGCATCCGGATCTAAACAAGAAACCTGGATATCCAGATCGATGGCCGCTTGCAATAACATGCGTCCTAGTTGACCACCACCCAAAAGCCCAATCGAAGGCAATGCTTTATACATAAATTGAAATAGAATGGATAAAATTACGGCTTTTGTTTTACCTTTGGAAATTATTTAGCTTCCCAAATCAAGAAATATCAAATGACAAAGCGCACAATGGTCCTGTTGGGATTTTTAATTCTCGCAGTAGCTAGCCGATTTTTAATTTTACTAAATCCGTCTTGGGCGAATTTTTCCCCGGTAAGTTCGATGGCATTATTTGCTGGAGCCTACGCGTTAAACCAAAGACAAGCGATTGTATGGTCGATTCTTCCGATTTGGATTTCGAACTTGATTTTAAACAATGTCGTCTATCCGCAATATTTTGACGGTTTTTCATGGGGTTTTGACTTCGTCCACTTAACTCTTTTTGCGGGTATTGCTTTATTAGGCTCTCGTATTTCCAATTTAAGATCATTTGTAGGAGCCAATGTTATTAGTGTTTTAGGCTTTTTTATCCTTTCAAATTTAGCGGTTTGGGCGAGTGATGCCATTGGTTATGGATTTAAAGCGGGTAACGCCGTGGTGTATGCCAAAGATTTTTCAGGACTAATGACTTGTTACGCGGCTGCCTTGCCCTTCTTAAAAAATGCTATAATCAGCCAGTTCTTATTTTCTAGCGTTTTATTTGGAGGATTTGAATTCGTCAAAAATAATGTTCCAGCACTTCAGCGTTAGAAACTTTATATGTAAAAAAAGCCCGAACTCACATTCGGGCTTTTTTATTAGTCTTGCTTGTAGACCTTTCCGTCTCGCATGACGAACTTCATCTTTAGGATATCTTCTATATTTTGGATGGGATCCCCATCGACAGCGACAATATCTGCTAACTTCCCTGCCTCAATAGAACCAATTGAATCGGATTGCCCTAAAAGATCCGCAGCAGCTACCGTAGCTGATTGAATCGTTTCCATCGCAGACATTCCAGCCTCATGCATCAAAATAAACTCATGTAAATTCTTTCCATGGCCAAAGACACCAGCGTCCGTACCAAAAGCAATCTTCACCCCTGCCTTATAGGCCTTGCCAAAAGTTGATTGGATAATTGGCCCAATCGACTCGGCCTTTTTCTTCACCATTTCAGGATAGTAATTCGGGATTTTTGCAGAATCAGCTACCGAACGCCCCGCAATGATCGTTGGGACATAATAAGTTCCATGCGCTTTCATCAATTCCATCACCTCGGGAGTCATATACGTTCCGTGTTCAATGGAGCTTACGCCTGCCAAAATCGCACGTTTCATTCCCTCGGCACCATGCGCATGTGCGGCAACTTTGAAGCCATAATCTTTTGCCGTTTGAACAATGGTGCGGATTTCCTCCTCGGTAAACTGAGCACTCATCCCATCTTTGGCATAGCTTAATACCCCACCGGTCGCGGTGATTTTAATTAAGTCGGATCCCTCTTTATAGCGCTGACGAACGGCCTTAGCTGCATCAGAAAGGCCATTAACAACACCATCTTCCGGGCCTAAGTCTTTCTTAAAGGTTTCATTAAGCCCATTGGCATCATCTGCGTGACCGCCCGTCGAACCAATTGACACGCCCGCCGTAAAAATACGAGGACCATCAACGATACCTTTATTGATCGCATTTCGCAAGCTGATTACCACATGCGAACCACCTAAATCGCGCACTGTGGTAAAACCAACGTTTAATGTCTTTTTTGCATGCACCAAAGCTTGGTAAGCAACATCGCCTGGATTTTTCGTAAACCGATCTAAATAGGCATTTGGATTTGTTTCACTTTCCAAATGCACATGCATATCGATCAATCCCGGCATAACCGTTTTATTTTTCAAATCAATCACGCGGTCACCTTTACCTGGGGTGATGTATCCCGGTAGGATACTTTGGATCTTTTTGCCCTCCACAACAATGGTCAAGGCAGTTTGTACTTTTCCGGCCTTCACATCGACCAGTTTACCACAGTATAATAGCGTTTTCTGGCCAAATAAGGCCAAAGGTGATAAAATTAAAAGGAGTAAAATCTGCTTCATAGTTTGAGATGATTTTGGGGTAACGCTGCCGGGGTCTGAAG
>DKIP01000008.1 GCA_002454335.1 Cytophagaceae bacterium UBA6715
TTGTTGAAAGTTTGCGATGTGTTATTCGAATCCATAAGTACAATTTTACAATTTTTTATCAAAAATATCACCTTGTTGGTGAGATAAAATTTCAATCTTTCCCTATTTTAGTGCTTTCATTCCACATTAAAATCGTGCCTACTTGTTAGAGAAAATTATTTCCTTGTCGGACATCTCCCTAATCGAATTTTTAGGGGTTTCGAATTCCAATTTTCAGCTTTTGACAGAAGCTTTTCCACAAACTAAAATCATTGCACGCGGTGACCAAGTAATCATTCGTGGTTCGGATGATCAAATGGCCTTGGTTGAAGCTATCGTTAATCAATGTATACAACATTTGAATAAGCACAATACTTTTACAGCGGTTCACATGAAGGCTTATATTGAGTCTATTTTGAATCCTACGGGGGAAGAAATAGAGACTCCATGGGTGGAAGATAAAGATGTGCTTTTGTTCGGGAATAAGGGAATTGTGATCAAGGCTAAAACACCTAACCAACGCAAATTGGTCGATGCTGCAACGAGCAATGACATTGTTTTTGCCATAGGACCAGCAGGAACGGGTAAAACATACACGGCCGTTGCTCTGGCAGTCAAGGCTTTGAAGAATAAGGAAGTCAAGAAAATTATTATAACCAGACCTGCCGTAGAGGCCGGTGAAAATTTAGGCTTTTTGCCTGGAGATTTAAAAGAGAAAATTGATCCTTATTTAAGACCCATTTATGATGCTTTGGATGATATGATTCCAGCGGAGAAATTGAAGTTCTATTTAGAAAATCGGACGATTGAAATTGCACCTTTGGCCTACATGCGAGGAAGAACGTTGAATAAGGCATTCATTCTATTGGATGAGGCGCAAAATACAACTTCTATGCAAATGAAGATGTTTTTAACCCGGATGGGCATTCAATCGAAAACCATCATTACAGGCGATAAATCGCAAGTTGACTTACCTAAAAATCAGACATCTGGTTTGGGTGAAGCCGAACGGATATTGAGTGGTATCAACGGAATCGCTTTTGTTGAGTTGGACGGTTCAGATGTTGTTCGTCATCGATTGGTTCGTAAAATCATTGAAGCCTATGGAAAGCAAGACAAGTAAGATTATCCAGGCAGATTCTGATGCGCTCATCGCAGCTGTATTTGAAATACGAACAGAAGTATTTGTTCATGAACAAAAATGCTTGCCTTCCGAAGAGTTTGATGAATTGGATGCGCAGGCAATTCATTTTTTATTGTTTGACCATGAGTGTCCTGTTTCCACCGGGCGTATACGCAAAACGAATAAAGGAATTAAAATTGAACGCATAGCTACCTTAAAGGAATCTCGAGGGAAAGGTTTTGCGAGTGAAATGATCCGACATTTAATTCAAGAAGCTCAGCAACGTTTTCCGGAGCAAACATATTTCTATTTACATGCTCAGGTGGATGTGATGCCTTTGTATCGTTCATTAGGCTTTGAACCCTATGGGGGAACTTTTATCGAAGCTGATATTGTTCATCAAGCCATGGAACTTCAATTAAACTAAAATCAAATGGCTATTAAAGCAATTGAGGCTGTATATCCTCCCGGTCCCGCACATTTTGTTGGGGATGGTTTTCGAGTTCATAATTTTATACCGAGTCGGCATGGTTTAGATATGCATCGCATGACCCCATTTATCATGATGGATTATGGTGCCAAATTTAATTTTCCTCCATCCGATTCATTGAAGGGTGTTGGTGTTCATCCGCACAGAGGATTTGAGACAGTCACGATTGCCTATAAAGGCCGTGTGGCGCATCATGATAGTGCCGGTGGCGGTGGTATCATTGGTGAAGGCGATGTCCAATGGATGACGGCGGCATCAGGTGTATTACACAAAGAATATCACGAAGAGTCCTTTAGTAAAACAGGTGGTGATTTTCAAATGGTGCAATTGTGGGTGAATTTACCTGCCAAAGATAAAATGTCGGCACCCAAATACCAGGCGATTGAAAATGCGAGCATTCCTAAAGTTCCTGTAGAAAATGGTTATGTGGAGGTCATTGCGGGTGAATTTCACGGTACGAAAGGCATAGCTTCCACATTCACTCCTGTGCATTTATTTAATGCACATTTGCAATCAAGTGGAAAAGCAGAATTTTCTTTCCCTGCGGACTATAATACTTGTTTAATCGTTGTAGAAGGAGAAATTCGAATCAATGATGCTGAGGAACATGTTCCTGTAGATCATTTTGTGCTCTTCGAAAATGAAGGAGAAACCTTGCACATCGAAGCAACCGAATATTCTAAAATTTTAATCCTGAGCGGTGAACCTATCCGTGAACCGATTGCTTCACATGGTCCTTTTGTGATGAATACCCGACAAGAAATCATGCAGGCTTTTTATGATTTTGAGGCAGGGAAATTTGGCGAACTCAATTAATAGTTAAGAGTGAAAAATTAAGAGTTAAAAGGAATATTAGGTTTTAATATAGTTTCAATGGTATAAAAAAGAGGTAAAAGTTTGGCTGTTTAACAACCAAACTCTTACCTCTTCACTCTTAATTCTTAACTCTTAGAATGGCAAATCATCCCCACTCTCCGCTGCTAAAGGAGGAAAGTTGTTCGCAGGAGCTGCACTTGTAGCAGCAGCTGCTGGAGCTGATGGAGCCCAACCCGCATTTTCTTGCGCTGGTGCTGGCGCAGATGCACCTGAGCGATCTAAACGATAAGCACGGATTTCTGTGTACCAGCGCTCATTATATTCTCTTGATTCCACATTGAATTGCACCTTCACGATTTCACCTTCTTGAATAGGTGCTAAATCTTGGGTCTTATCGCCCCATACCGACATGCAAACTTTTTTAGGATATTGATCTTGTGTCTCTAAAACAAACTCTTGTTTGATCCAGTTTGTTCCGTTTCTGCCTGTTCCCGTAACCTCAGACATTTTCTTAATAAGTTTTCCGCTTAGTTCTAAAGCCATTACTTGATAATTTTGATATGATTGAATTGTTGGCAAGTAAGTAAATATTTGGTAATTTTACTAACCGTTTTTGGCGATGTGGTGAAATTGGTAGACACGCTACTTTGAGGTGGTAGTGCCGCTTTAGGTATGGGAGTTCGAATCTCCCCATCGTCACGAAATTTTTTGTTTAATCTGTAAATCATGTTGAAGATGAAGCCTTACAGTGTGTTACTTTACTATAACTATACTCCTATTCCTAATCCTGAGGAGTATCGTGTCAAACATCACCTTTTTTGCATCGAAAACAATCTGCTTGGTCGTGTCATTGTGGCTGCCGAAGGTTTAAATGGTACTGTTTCGGGGCTTAAAGCCGACTGCGATGCATACATGAAATGGTTAGAGAACGACCCCATTTTTGCAGGTACCGATTTTGATTTCAAAGTTGAATCTTCAGAAACGCATACGTTCAATAAACTTCATGTTCGTGTGAAAGCTGAAATCGTGCACTCCGACCTGCCCGTTGACCCTCGTGTGAAAACAGGTAAACACCTGAAGCCAAAAGAATTTAAGGAGATGTTGAAAAGCGATCCTGATGTCGTTTTGGTGGATATGCGCTCCAACTACGAACATGAATTAGGTCGTTTTAAAGGAGCCTACACCTTTGATATGGAGAACCTGCGTGATTTGCCGAACCACGTGCATGAAATCGAACATTTAAAAGGTAAAAAGGTCATTACATATTGTACGGGTGGTATCAAATGCGAAAAGGCCTCTGCCTATTTATTAGATCAAGGATTTGAAAATGTCTATCAATTACATGGTGGAATCATCAAATATGGCCTAGAAGAAGGCGGAGAGGATTTTGATGGATCATGTTATGTATTCGATAATCGCGTGGCAACTCCGGTTAATTCAGTGAATCCTCAGGTAATTTCTACATGTCATGTTTGTCATGAACACTCTGACCACATGGTCAATTGCGCTAATCCAGAATGCAATGAGCATTTAGCAATTTGCCCAACGTGCCTAAAGGAAATGGAAGGAGCTTGTTCAAAAGAATGTAAAGAACATCCGCGCAAACGTCCTTATAACGAAAAGGGATATTATTCTAAAAACTCGGTGGGTTACTCGCCGGAACTGGGTTTTAAATCCTTTGGTAGAAATGAAAAAATCGAAAAGAAAAAAATGGCTCAATCTTGAGCCATTTTTATTTACTTACTTCCTCCACGCGAAATCGTGTGATATCCTTAATTAATTCGATAGGCATAGGTAAATGATACGGGAACTTAACGGCTCCTTTGGACCCCTCATAGCCACTTAATCGTTCTTGGAAAACGACTAATGGTTTTGGTGTCGGATAAAATCCTAAGTGATTATTCCACGCAGCAAAATGAACTAAATTCTTCTTGAATTTAAAAGTTGGCATCCCATAGGCCATCGTTTCTTCGGTACCTTCAGGTACGACTGAACGAATTGCATCACGCACCTCGCGCAAGATTTTCTGTGTGGCTTCAGGAAATGAATTGATGTATTCTTCCATAATTTTAAGCTAATTGTCGATGTCTAACGAATAGAAATAATGGGAAGGCAAATGCAAACCCAATTAATAGAGTTGCCGCTAAATATAAGTAAAGGTATTTCATTTTGATTCGAATACCTTCCACTAACATAAATAAAGTCCCAGCAATGGCGCCAGTCCAAAAATCGAAGGTCAAACTTTTGGCATATGGATTGGAAGTCCATGTACTTTGGATGAAAGTCACGACATCAAAATGACCATGATTCGCTTGCATGCCTATAAATACGTAATAAGCCGTGATTGATCCTCCAACGATGGAAAGGACTAAATAAAGGTAATGTGCATTTTTCATGTTAGTTGCTTAATGTTGATTTGACGACCTCGTAATTCGATGGTATCACCTACCTTTTTTCCTGTTAATAGGGATCCTAGTGGCGATTCGGGTGAAATAACAAAGATGGTTTCTGAAGCGATCTGCATCTGCCCCATACCTATGGCCATGTAATAGGTTTCAAAATTGGTCTCAATTAATGAGCCTTGTGTGACAAAATCAGTGGATTTAAGCGGATCCAAGGCTTTTAATTTCTGTAATTGTTGATTGGAGATATCAACACTCGCGCTCAACTTATCCATCTCGCGTTGCATCATTTCACGTCCCGTTTCATACTTATCTCCTGCGCTACTTTTCGTATCCGAGTCCCGTGATTCTTTGGCAAGAACCCAATCGTGTTTTGCTTGTTGAATTTGGACTTCCAATTGCTCCATGAGCTTTTGATGTATTTCTTTTTTGTTACAATTCATGCGAAGGATATGAATTCGAAAATTATCGATAATTTCGCGAATGACCTATTTCTCACCCACCGACTTAATTATTAATCCCGACGGGAGTTCTTATCATTTGGCGATTCGGCCGGATCAAGTGACTGATCAAATTATATTAGTGGGAGATCCAGAACGGGTACCTAAAGTTTCCCAATATTTTGATCGAATCGATGTGAAAATACATAAGAGGGAGTTTGTGAGTCATTTTGGAGAATTAAAAGGCAAACGAATCGGTGTCATATCTTCTGGTATTGGTGCGGATAATGTTGAAATTGTTTTAAATGAATTAGATGCACTTGTCAACATTGATTTTGAAACGCGCCTTGAAAAAGCAACAAAAAAAACCTTGGAATTTATTCGGATTGGTACTTCAGGAAGTATTCAGGCAAGTATACCCGTTGATTCGTTCTTGGTTTCAGAAGCTGCAATTGGATTTGATAATTTAGCGCAGTTTTATGGCTTTACGGGTGAAAATATGTTGGAAGATGATGCATTAACCCAATGGGGAAATGTAATTCATTATCCAATCTCACTTTATGGCGCCAAAGCGAGTTCAAAACTTCTGAATAAATTCACAGCTATCCCATATCATGGCTATACGCTCACAGCACCAGGTTTTTATGCCCCTCAAGGCAGAACCGTTCGTATGAATTCTTTGTTGCCCAATTTTTTGCATGATGTTTCTTCGCAGCCATTTCAGGGGAATTTAATAACCAATATCGAAATGGAAACGGCACCTTATTATGCATTTGCCTCATCCATGGGACATGACATGATTTCATTGAATGCGATTTTAGCTAACCGAATTACGCATGAATTTTCCCGTAATCCAGAAGGCCAAATACAAGCTCTTATTGAGTTGGCGCTAGATTCAATTGCATAACGTAATCATCCATCACATAGCCATGCCCGATGTCCAAGACCATCTCTTTGGCTCGGATGAAACCTAATTTTTCATAAAATTGAACTGCTGAATTGTATTTGTTAACATTTAATTCAATATGCTTCACTCCTGCCTGCATGGCATGCTGTTTTACAAACTCAATGATTTGTCTGCCCGTACCTTTTGATTTTTGGTCAGGATCCAAATAGATTTTATGCAATTTCATTCGATCGGGTTCCGTTATTTCAAATGAAAAATAACCGAGAGGCTTCTGTGCTTCAACTACTAAATAAAAGGCTATCGAAGAATTCATTTGTTTTTGTAGCACATTACTTGAATACATCATGTCCAACATGTACAAGGTTTGTTCCTCAGATAATATATGTCCATAGGTTGGACGCCAAGCTTTTTCAGCGATTTGTTGGATCACAGGAATATCAGAAATGTCGGCTTTTCGGAATTGCATAGGCTAAATTTGTGCGTTCAAATTTGTAAATTGCTTACAAATATACAATCTATGAAGCCACTTATTTTAATTGCCAACGATGATTCTATTTCTTCCAAAGGAATTCGGGTTTTAACCGAAATTATGTCAGAAATGGGTGAAGTCGTCGTAATTGCACCCGATACACATCAGTCGGGCATGGGCCACGCCATTACGATGGGAGTTCCTTTGCGTGTGACTGAAACGCATGATTTTGGACCGAATGTCAAATCCTATAAATGTTCAGGTACCCCGGCAGATTGTGTGAAAATAGGAAAGCACTTGATTTTAAAGGATCGCAACATTGATTTAGTTGTATCTGGAATCAATCATGGTTCCAATGCTTCTATATCTGTTTTGTATTCTGGAACGATGTCTGCAGCCATTGAAGCAGCCATGGAAGGTATTCCTGCAATAGGTTTTTCATTATGCGATTTCAAATCGGATGCAGATTTTAGTCATTGCCATGATTATATAATTAAGATAAGCCAACAAGTGTTAGTGCATGGTTTGCCCAAAGGATTGACCTTAAATGTAAACTTCCCAGCTAAATCCGATGTTGCACCTAAAGGAATTAAAGTAGTTAAGCAAGCTGATGCGGTATATCGCGAGCGATTTGCTGAACGCAAAGATCCTTATGGCCAATCTTACTATTGGATGGATGGTGAAATTGAGCATTTCGATAAGGGCAAGAATACCGACTTAGACGCTTTGGAGGAAAATTACGTAAGTATCGTTCCGATCAAATATGATCTTACCGACTACGATGAATTAAAGGAGATGCAATCCTGGGACCTTTAATGCATAGGTTAATAACGTCGTAATCGATAATACATCTTTAATTTCCCCGTTGAGTGCCATTTGAATGGCTTCTTGAACGGGGATTTTTTTAATCTGCAATTGTTCCGTGTCTTCCGGTTCAGCTTCTGTGAATTGTAAATCGGTCGCCAAAAACATCATCGCTTTTTCATCCGTCACGGAATTCGACAAATAATTTTCTCCTAATAGAGTCCATTGTGACGCCATTAACCCCGTTTCTTCCTTTAGCTCTCTTTTTGCAGCTTCTAAAGGTGATTCTTGTTGGCAACCTCCTTCCGGCAACTCCCAGGAATAGGCATTGATGGTATAGCGATATTGTCCAACTAAATATGTGTTTCCTTCGTCGTCGATAGGCAAAATAGCAATTGCCTGATTTTTGAAATGTACTTTACCATAAATTCCGGGTTCGCCATTCGGTTTAATGACATCATGATGCTCTAAACGGATCCAATCGTTTTCGTATGGCGTACTGATTTGTATTGTTTTCCAAGGGTTTGCTTCCTGTTCCATCCAACAAAAATACTATCTTTGTTAAGATTTTACGCGCATGAAACAAAGGCTAATTATTTTTTCGTTTGTATTGAGTTTGCTCATCATGGCAGCGAAGTTTTATGTCTATTACTTGAGTGGATCCACAGCGATTTTGACAGATGCTTTAGAATCCATCATCAATGTGGTATCTGCGGCCTTTGCCTATTATTCCGTCTATCTAGCATCTCTACCACGTGATTTAAACCACCCCTATGGACATGGTAAAATTGAATTTTTTGCGTCGGGTTTAGAAGGTGTACTTATTTTATTAGCATCAGCATACATATTTCTACATGCATCCCAACATTTAATCTCTACACCTACGTTAACGCGCCTTGATTTAGGTATGTACGTTTCTTTAGGTTCGGCTTTATTGAATGGCCTCATGGGATTTTATTTGGTACGTACAGGTAAATCTTCTCATTCACCAGCGCTTATTGCTGATGGGAAACATTTGACTTTAGACGCTTATAATGGCCTTTTAATCGTTCTTGCTTTAGGTATTACTTTTTTTACCCAATGGATTTGGGTAGATGCGGTGGCTTCCATTGTATTTGCCCTGTTGATGTGTTGGCAAGGTATCCGTCTGATTCGAGAATCGGTAGCGGCCTTGATGGACGAGACAAATCCAGCCGTGTTTAATAAGGTGATAGATTGGATTACCCAACATCAAAAAGCCACCTGGATTGATTTACACAATTTACGAATTCAACAATATGGTGGCGATTTACACATTGATTGTCATTTGACCCTACCACGTTATTGGGATTTGAGTCGCGTACATGATGAAATCCATGATTTTGAAGTAACCATGGGTCAGGTATTGCCTACGGAAATAGAAATTTTTGTACATGTAGACCCTTGTCTAGATGCCTGTTGTTCACATTGTGAAATAGCAGATTGCCTGATTCGTACAAAGGAATTTTCAAAGAAAATAGAATGGACTGCCAAAAACATGGCCATGAATCAAAAGCACTTCAACGAGCTTTAAGCTGGTTTTAAGCTTCCCATACCTCCATCAACACCAATTATTTGACCGGTAATCCAGGTATTATCAGGAGATAATAAAAAGGCTGTTAGGTTTGCGACATCGCTCGACTCTCCTACCCGACCCAAAGGATGACGTTTCCCTCCCGCTTCAATCTTTTCTGGGCTATTTAGTAGGCCTGACGCCAAGGGTGTATTCGTTAAAGATGGTGCGATTGCATTCACTCGAATTTGTTGACTTGCTAATTCAGCAGCCAATGAGCGTGTTAATCCTTCAATGGCTCCTTTCGAACTTGCAATAGATGCATGAAAGCCCATACCTGTCTGAACAGCAACTGTACTGTACATGACAATTGAACCGCCTCCATTTTGTTTTAGATTGGGCAAATAGGTTTGAATGGCTTTGATGGCGCCCAAAACGTTGAGTTGGAAATCAGCTTTGAAATCTTCTTGACTTAAACGATGAAAGGGTTTTAAAACAATGCTCCCTGGACTGTAAACGATACCAGAAATGCTGCCCTCTATGGTTGGTAAAGCATCGTCGGAACTAGCATCCCACGTGTAATTCTCACATGCAGAGTTTGCATTCCGTGCGATGTTGATAACCTGATGACCTTCACGGATAAGTTTCGCTGCAGTAGCTTCACCAATTCCATGGCTCGCGCCTACAATGATATATTTTCCCACGTTTATTAGCTATGAAGTGAATCTAAAAATTCTCGCTTGGTTGTTTCCTCTTGGAACTTTCCTCCGTAGTAGGAAGTAATTGTTGATGTTGCATCATCTTTAACACCGCGTGATGAAACACATAAATGTTTTGCATCAATGAATACCGCAACGTGCTCGGTCTTCAATACCTTTTGCAAGTATTTTGCAATTTGCATGGTTAAGCGCTCTTGAACTTGAGGCCGTTTCGCAAAATATTGAACGATCCGATTTAATTTAGATAAACCAATCACCTGACCCGAAGAAATGTATGCTATGTGCGTACGGCCCACGATAGGTACGAAGTGATGTTCACAATTCGAATAAAAACTAATGTTTTTTTCGATTAGCATTTCATTATAGCCAAATTTGTTTTCAAACAAGGCAATCTGAGGCTCATTGGCTGGATTTAATCCACTAAAGATTTCTTCCACGTACATTTTGGCAACACGCTTTGGCGTACCTCGAAGAGAATCATCTGTTAAGTCTAGGCCTAAGGTCAACATGATCTCACGGAAGTGGGATTCAATTTTAGCAATCTTTTCTGCATCAGAAAGAACAAAGGCATCCTCCCTCATCGGTGTTTCGATCGAGGTGGCTACGTGATTGTCTCCTATTTCTTCGTCGGTCAACAAGAAACGGTCTGTATCAATTAGCAGGGAATTCAACGAAATTTCTTTCTGTTTCATACAATTTGATTTTTATATCTAATTCAGCGGCAATATGGGGTCTTAACTTATTATAAATCACAACAGCAATGTTTTCTGCGGTCGGATTTAAATTAGCGAACTCGGGTACATCTAAATTTAAATTTCGATGATCAAATTTCTTGCAAACTTCGCGTTGTACTAAATCTGACAAAACCTTCGTATCAATGACATAACCCGTTTCTGGATTAATTGTTCCAGTAACTTGAATAATTAATTCATAATTATGGCCGTGATAGTTCGGATTATTGCATAAACCGAATATTTCTTTGTTTTTTTCATCACTCCAAGCGGCATTATGTAACCGATGGGCAGCGTTGAAATGTTCTTTTCGGAATATACTTACTTTGGGTTGCTCGCTCATTTTTTTCTTAAACGTGTAAATTTACAAGAGTAATTTCATTAAATTTCAATTTCAACAATGAATAACCTATTTAATCAGACTTATGAAGCGAAGAAATTTTATCGCTAAATCACTTGTCTACTCCTCCGGAGCAGCAATCTTGCCCCATTTAGGTCATACACAATATATAGAACAAACGAAAGTACGATTAGGTTTCATTGGAGTCGGGCTGCGTGGAAGAAATCATTTAGAAATGGCCTTGTATCGTGACGATGTTGAAGTAGTTGCTATTTGTGATATTGATCCTAAGGCGATTCAAATTGCGCAAAAGATGATTGCCGACAAAGGTCGTAAACCTGCTGTTGTTTATCAGAAAGGAGATCATGATTTTGAAAACCTAGCAAAACGTGCTGATATCGATGGTGTTGTAATTGCAACACCATGGGAATGGCATGTGCCTATGGCTTTGGAAGTTATGAAACAAGGTAAATATGCGGGTGTAGAGGTTTCTGCAACGGTAACGCTACAAGAATCTTGGGATTTAGTCAATATGTACGAAAAAACAGGGTCGCATTGCATGATTCTGGAAAATGTATGTTACCGACGGGATGTAATGGCAACCCTCAATATGGTTCGACAAGGAATGTTTGGGACGCTATCTCATATGCAATGTGGTTACCAGCACGATTTGCGCGAAGTGAAATTTAATGATGGTAAACAAGCCTATGGTGGTGGTGTGGAATTTGGTGAAAAAGGTTTTTCTGAGGCCAAATGGCGCACGAAACATTCCATCGATCGCAATGGTGATTTATATCCTACGCATGGCTTAGGACCTATTGCAGAAATGTTAAACATTAACCGAGGAAATCAATTTGCCTATTTGACGTCGATGGCCTCTCCGGCGTTGGGATTACATCAATATATCGAGGAGAAGGGCGGAAAAGATCATCCGAATGCGAAGGTCAACTTCAAATGTGGAGATGTGGTTCAAACCATGATCAAGTGTCATAATGGTGAAACCATTTTAATTACGCATGATACAAATTTGCCTCGGCCATATTCTTTAGGTTTCCGCGTGCAAGGAACCAAAGGTATTTGGATGGATGATAATAAATCCATTTACTTGGAAGGAGTTTCCGCTAAACCGCATCGCTGGGAGGATTTCAAACCTTATCAAGAGAAATATGACCACCCATTATGGAGAGCACACGCTGCTGATGCAGAAAATGCGGGACATGGAGGAATTGACTATTTTGTGTTAAGAGCTTTTATCGAGTCAGTGAAGGCAAAAGTCGCACCACCGATTGATGTGTATGATGCCGCTGCCTGGTCGGCGATTTCACCGCTCTCCGAAGAGTCGATTGCGAAGGGCTCCGCTCCTATTCAAATACCAGATTTCACCCGTGGAAAATGGAAAACAAACAAACCTATTTTTGCTTTAAACGATCAATACTAAACCTATGACAAACACGAAACAATCCAATGGTCCATTAATCATGATTGGAATACTCTTTTTTGTATTCGGATTTGTGACTTGGGTCAATTCCGTTTTGATTGCTTTTTTTAAGGAGGCATTTCAATTGAATAACTTTCAATCCTTACTGGTTACTTCGGCATTCTTTATTTCCTATTTCGTCATGGCAATCCCATCTTCTTGGGTTTTAGCTAAAACGGGTTTTAAAAATGGAATGTCATTCGGTCTTTTGGCCATGGCCGTGGGCACTTTATTATTCATTCCAGCAGCGAAGGCTGAAAACTATCCTTTGTTTTTATTAGGACTTTTTGTGATTGGTACAGGTTTGGCACTTCTACAAACAGCATCAAATCCTTATGTAACCATTTTGGGACCCTCAGAATCAGCTGCCCAGCGAATTTCTGTGATGGGTATTTGTAATAAAGTGGCTGG
>DKIP01000113.1 GCA_002454335.1 Cytophagaceae bacterium UBA6715
CCTGTACGACCAATACGGTGTACATAATATTCTTCATCTAACGGGATATCGTAATTGATTACTGCATCCACGTTATCAACGTCCAATCCACGTGCGGCCACATCTGTCGCAACCAAGATTGTCACATTTCCATTACGAAAACGATTCATTACTTGGGTACGTTGACTTTGACGCAAATCACCATGCAGACCTTCTGCTGCATAACCACGAGAAACCAATTCTTCTACCACCTCATCCACGCGTTTCTTCTGGTTACAAAAGATCAACATTAATTTTAAGGAATAAAAGTCGATCAAACGCGTTGTAACTTCCATCTTCGCACGTCCTTTTACATCGAAATACAATTGCTCAATGTTGACGTTCGTGATTTCATTTTTTACAACTTTCACCAATTTAGGCTCAGTCAAATAACGACTTGTCAAGGCCATAATAGGCTTAGACATCGTTGCAGAAAATAATACCGTTTGACGCTCATCAGGCATTTCTTGTAGAATACTTTCGATATCCTCACGGAATCCCATATCCAACATCTCATCTGCCTCATCCAATACGATCATGGATGCTTGTTGAAGTTTCAACGCTCGACGCTCAATTAAATCGATGACACGACCTGGAGTACCCACAACAATGTTTGCACCTGCCTTCAATGACTTAATCTGACGATCGATTGAATCACCACCATAAACAGTCGTCACCCAAACACCTTTTGTGAACTTAGCCAACTTCTTCATTTCTTCAGAAACTTGAACCGCTAACTCACGTGTAGGACATAAAATAATGGCTTGAACGAATTTCTCGAACGGAACAATGTGTTCGATCATTGGAATACCAAACGCGGCCGTTTTTCCAGTTCCTGTTTGCGCTTGTCCTATAACATCGCGCCCCTCTAAAACGTAGGGAATTGCTTCTGATTGAATGGGGGAAGCAAACTCAAAACCCATTTCTTTTACTGCTTCTTGGATACCTTCCGACAAAAGAAGACTATCAAAGCGAATTTTTTCACTCATGATTGTATGTTTAATTATGATGCCCTAACACATCCGTAATCAAACCTAATAGCCCTTTGTCGTTAATCAAAAGGGATTTACAATCACTTGTAATCGATTTATGCGGATGCATTTGTACTAATATGCCACAAAAGTACGCATACTTACAACAGAAAGCAAACGAATTGGATTATTTTAATACAGGCTTCTTGGAAATCAAAAAGATAACAGCCTTATCTTCGGAGGCTTTGACCTCAATACGCGCTGGAGATAACCCCTCTCCTACCAATCGATTTTTGATCACAAATCCACGTTTCAACGACGTGCGTTCATCTTTACTCGAATTAACCAAAATCTTTAAAGACGCCTCTTTGTAACGATTCATCCCTTCCGCCATACGCTTAAATACGTAGTCAACAGGCTTATCCAACAAATCGGTTTGTTCATTGAAAACCAACTCATTAGCAGCTAATTCTACAGGTTCTGTTTGAGTCGAATCCGACAAATAATGATGTAATGCCACAATGACCGAATTTTTAGGCACATCAAATGATGTCCCTTTAGGCCAAATTAAACTTGTTAACGAGTCAGCGCGCAATTTCGTAGAATCCAAAACAGCGTGAGTTAAACTATCATTCAACTTGCTTAAACTATCAATCGGGATAATCTCCTCCGTTTCTGCGATCGTTTCTTCCTCCTCGGTAGACCTGAATGCTGTATACCAAATAACACCTCCACCCAATATCAAAATAATAAGCATGTAGACAAAGGTATTAATCGTCAAATTCTGCAATAATCCACCTTCAGACAAAGGTTCTTGCTCATCCGAATAGGTCAATAATGCGCCAGTATCTACACGCAAAATATCCGACAACAATAAAATTTCTGAAACCCCTAATTGAATCCTAGTGGGACATAACACATAAAATTGTTGCTTCAAGTTCAAGAAATATTCGCCAAAAGCCTTCCAATCTTTCAACGCTTCATATTCTTCTTGCTTTAAGCGATAGCCATATAAGCCAAAAAACACGGTTAAGCCCTTCAAGATTGCAGAACTCTTTGCGCCCATCTCACGGGACAATAACATCGCAATCGCACTTTTTTTGTCGGGAATTAAAATACCCATCATGCCCTCGCCATAACGTAGGATAATATCTTCATTATATTTAAGTCCATCAGCAGACAAGAAAGCTTCGATGTCACTAATAGGCGCTGACTTCTGCAAAATAAAATTATAGAGGGCATTGAAACGAATACGATTACGAACTAGCTTCAACAAACTGCCTAAAATAATGGCTTCCCAAACTGAATAAAGTTCATCCACTTTTTCAACAGACTCATTGAGGTAAACAGAAAGTCGATTTATAATGACTGACTTTTCTTCTGCACTAATTACGTAAAACGATTGATTCATAGATTGCAAAATTACAAGGACTGAACGGATTTCATACAATAAGTATCGGCATATTTTTTAATTATTAACGTGGCATTCATTACCTTTGTTTTATGAAAAAAGTATTGTTTATTGACCGGGATGGAACGATTATTCATGAACCCGTCACCGACCAACAAGTTGATAGTTACGAGAAATTAGCATTTCTCCCCAACGCCATTTCTAATTTGAAGAAAATCGCTCAAGAATTGGATTATGAATTGGTGATGGTTACCAACCAAGATGGATTAGGAACTCAATCATTTCCTGAGGATACTTTTTGGCCTGCACACAATAAAATGCTAGAAATTCTTGCAAGTGAGGGCATCGAATTCGCCGCAATACATATCGACCGTAGTTTCCCAGCAGATAATCTACCGACCCGTAAACCGGGCATCGGTATGTTAGCGGAATATTTAAAAGGATCATACGATTTATCAAATTCATTTGTTTTAGGAGACCGTGAAACAGATATACAATTGGCCCAAAACCTAGGAGCAAAAGGTATTTTCATTGGAGAACAAACGATTTCACCTGAACTAATCGACAGCCTAGCGTTAACCTGCACAGGTTGGGATGAAATTTACCGCTTCTTAAAATTACCTGCACGTAAAGTAAGCCACCAACGCAATACACACGAAACCAAAATCCAGATTGAACTTAACCTCGATGGGAGTGGGAAAGCAGCTAATCAAACAGGATTAGGCTTTTTCGATCACATGTTAGATCAAATTGCCAAACATGCGAATGTAGATTTGGCTGTGACAGTACAAGGTGATTTACATATCGACGAGCACCACACAATCGAAGATACGGGTATCGCATTAGGAGAAGCATTCACAATCGCATTAGGCGACAAACGTGGCATTAATCGCTATGGTTTCTTATTGCCCATGGATGAATGCCTTGCACAAGTTGCCTTGGATTTTTCCGGACGCAACTGGTTGGTATGGGAAGCAAGTTTCAAACGCGAGATGATCGGCGAAATGCCTACCGAAATGTTCTCTCACTTCTTCAAGTCATTCTCGGATGCTGCAAAATGTAACTTGAACATTCAAGCAAACGGCGAAAATGAGCACCACAAAATTGAAGCTATTTTCAAGGCCTTTGCTAAAACAATTCGGATGGCGGTTGAACGCGATATAAAAAATTTAAATTCTTTACCGAGTACCAAAGGATTACTCTAAACAAATTCTTAATTTTGCACAAATAATTAAATACTATGGGATATTCAGGAGCAGCATTCTTTATCATTTTGTTCGCAATTTCAATCGTTGTTGGAGCAAAACTTCAAAAGATCTACAAAGAAAGAGGGAAATAATTCCTCTTTCTTTTTTTATAACCAACCCTCATCAGCAAAACTTACATAAGTACTCGCACTGATGATGAGATGGTCCGCAACGAGCATATCCACACTCTTTGCAGCAACAATCATTTTATTAGTCAATTGTTTATCTGCTTCACTTGGCTGCAAATGCCCAGAAGGATGATTATGAGCTAAGATTAAGCTACTGGCTTGTAAATGAATCGCAGACTTCAGTATTAGTTTAATATCCACAACCGTTCCGGCTATTCCTCCCCGACTGATACATTCTTTTTTTATCATCCGTGCCGCACGATTAAGGTATATAACCCAAAACTCTTCATGAACTAAATCTGCTAAATGGGATTTAAGCAAATCATACGCATCAGCGGATTGTCGAACACGATCAACAGTCTGTGAAGCGGCATAATCCATTCTTCGTCGTCCTAATTCCATAGCAGCAACTAATAATGCCGCCTTTGCGGAACCAATCCCTTTAATTTTACAAAATTCAGGGATACCCCAACGGCCGAGAATTGATAAATCACCTTCAACTTGCCGCAACATTTCCCGAGCAACATCCAAGGCAGAATGATCTCGAATTCCTGAACCAATCAAAATGGCAAATATTTCTTCCAATCGAAGCATTTCGCGTCCTTTCGAAAATAATATCTCCCGAGGCTGGTCTGATTCCAATAAATCTTGAATTTTCTGATAGGTCATGTACGAATGTACTGCCTATAAACAAGAAAACCCCGCACGAAGCGAGGTTTATCAAGTACCTGATAATAAGGAATTAAGCTGCGATTTTGTTCGCCAACTTCGCTAATTTAGATTTTTGATTAGCTGCCTTATTTTTATGAATGATGTTTTTCTTTGCTAATTTATCCAACGCAGAAGACACTTGCTTGAACAAGTCAGAAACGATTGCCTTGTCCGTAGTCAATCTCAATTTCTTGATTAACGTACGTGTAGACTTGTGTTGGTAACGATTGCGCAAACGCTTTGATTCATTTGCCCGAATACGCTTTAGTGCTGATTTATGATTTGCCATCTTTAAAAAAATTCTCTTATCTGTAAAATTGAATTGCAAAAGTAAACAAAAGGATTAGAATTAACAATACAACCACTAAAAAAATACATGATGAAATATTTGATTCTAACATTACTCCTGAGTAAAAATCTCTCAATCAAGTCGACATGGGGCTTCTATGCCCATAAAAAAATCAATAAACTGGCTATATTTACGTTACCAACTCCCCTTATTAGACTATATAAGAGGCACATCAATGAATTATCAAACTTTGCAGTTTTACCCGACCAGCGACGGCACAGCCTTGATGTAGAGGCCGCAAGGCATTATATCGACTTAGACAAATACCCTATTAAAAATATTCAATACTTGACTTGGGATGAAGCCATCTTAAGATACACAGAAGATACACTTCAAAAACATGGCATCGTACCTTGGAATATTCAGACTTATTACCGCCAACTGAAATATGCTTTTTTAGCAAGAGACACGATTCGAATTATCAAAATATCAGGTGAATTAGGACATTATGTGGCAGATGCCCACGTTCCGCTGCATACAACGTCCAACTATGATGGCCAACAAACAAACCAAGTGGGCATTCATAGCTTTTGGGAATCCCAAATACCTGAACTACTCCAAGATAAACTAGATGATTGGATAGGTCCCGCTGAATATATACCTAATCTCCTGACAAGCTCATGGGATTGGGTGATTGAATCACATAACATGCTATCGGATTTATTTAAAGGAGAAAAAATCATAAACACGCGAGTTCCCAATTCCGATAAATACAAGCACAGTCAAAAAGGCAAGAGTTTAGAAAAGATGTACTCAGAACATTACATAAAGGCATACCACAAACAACTTGATAATCAGGTAGAAAAACGCTACATAGCATCGATCAAACACATCGGAAGCATATGGTATTCTGCATGGCTTGAAGCGGGAGAGCCTGATTTCAAATAAATTTGTGCAATTTTGTAATATGAATGCATCGAAATTTGTCCAATTAAAGCACGGGAAAGACGCCCCGGTTAAACGATTTCACCCTTGGGTATTCTCAGGAGCGATTGTAAAACAAAGCCCAAACTTACAAGATGGGGACTGGGTAAATGTTTATAGCAGTCGGGAAGAATTCCTAGGCACTGGACATTTTCACCATGGAAGTATCGCAGTTAAAATACTATCTTTTCAAGTAATCGAATCTAAAACCACTTTTTGGGAAAACCGCATTCAAAATGCATGGGAATTGCGTAGTTTATTACCCTTGAAGGACACAAATGCTTTTCGTTTAATTCATGGCGAAGGAGACGGATGCCCAGGTCTTATCATGGATTTATACAAGGACGTTCTCGTATTCCAGGCTCACACCATTGGAATGCACCGTGACCGAGCTGAAATCGTTGAAGCCGTTAAACACGTATTAGGTAAAAAAATCAAAGCAATTTACGACAAGAGTAAAGAAACTTTACCAACCGAATATGCACAAACCTGCACGAACGCATTTGTATTTGGCGAAGTGAAGGTTCCTTATACGGTGAAAGAAAATGGGATTTCCTTTTCGATCAACTGGATTACGGGTCAGAAAACAGGGTTCTTTATTGATCAAAGAGAAAACAGAGCCTTATTAGCGCAATATGCACAAGGCAAATCAGTTTTAAACACATTCTGCTACTCTGGCGGATTCTCGCTCTATGCCTTAAAAGCCGGTGCTGCTTCAGTCATTTCCCTAGATGCTTCAGCGAAAGCTATCGACTTAGTTAATACGAATATTGAATTGAATAAGATGCAAGCACTCAATCATCAGGCGATTGTAGGCGAAACTCTCCCCTATTTGAAGGCTAACGAGGACGAATTTGACATCATTGTTTTAGATCCGCCTGCATTTGCCAAATCGATGAACGCAAAACACAAAGCATTACAAGGCTATCAAAAAATCAACGAATTGGCTTTACGCAAAATCAAGAAAAACGGACTTCTTTTTACCTATTCTTGTTCGCAAGTCATTACCAGAGACCTATTCTACAATATGCTAGTAGCTGCGGGAATAGCCGTAGGGCGTGAAATTCAAGTCATTCACCAAATGACACAATCACCCGATCATCCCATCAATCTATTCCACCCAGAAAGCAATTATTTGAAAGGGTTTGTATTAAAGGTTTTATAACAAAAAAGGCGCTGAAATATTCAGCGCCTTTTTCGATTAATCGACGAATCGGAAAATTCGATTCCAACGAATCTTATCTAAAGAAAACAAAGATTTATTCGGATCTATCGACATCCAAATAAACACGGCCTTACCTACAATGTGGTCGGCTGGAACAAATCCCCAGAATCGTGAATCTGCCGAATTATGACGGTTATCCCCCATCATGAAATAATAATCCTGCTTAAACGTATATGAAGTCATGACTTTACCATTCTTCACTAATTTATCCCCAGCCAAGACAATATCAGAATTACCTTCATACTTGATAATAGCCTCTTGATACAATTTAACATGTTTACGATCAAGTTGTACTGTCCAACCTTTGGCAGGAACTTTCAAAGGACCATAAAAATCACGATTCCACTTAAAGTCAACCGTATCATGCGGAAACATGTCAATAAATGTGAGTCCCTTGGGGTCTTTGAATGCATCTAAATCGAATGATTTTGCCCAAGGCAAAGCCTTAATCTCATCAATATGTTTCTTAGATGTATTCAATTTATATCCAGCTAATTGATTCGTAGAATCTGCCAAAGGCAACCAATCCGCTGAATCATAACTCGCATCAGGAGAATTACGAATACCATATTCCGCAAAAAAGGCATCGTCTAAATTCTCTTTGGTCTTCATGAAAACAGGATGTTGCATCCTTTCTGGATTTTCCATTGCCTTGTTATTTACAAACACTTGTTGGTCTTTAACTTCCAAAACATCCCCCGGTGTTGCTACACAGCGCTTTACGTAAAATGTTCGTAAATCCAAGGGTGCATCCCCATCTTCTTCAAAATTTGGAACATTGAATACAACGGCATCTCCCTGTTTAACCTTTGAAAAACCAGGTAGACGATAAGTAGGTAATTGTATCCACGATAAATACGAAGGCAAATTCGTAAACCATATCTTTTGGTGAGTCAGTGGCAATTGCAATGGTGTTTTAGGTGTACGAACACCATAGTGCATCTTACTCACAAACAAAAAGTCACCTACCATTAGGGAACTTTCCATCGATGGTGTCGGAATGGTATAAGCCTCAAATAAGAAGAAGCGTATTAATGTAGCTGCTACAACGGCAAACACGACAGAATCCAACCATTCTCTGAATGGTGACTTTTGCTTCGGCTTTTGATTTTCTGTTTGTTTCATAAATTCTATTATCAAATTTGAATGCTAATTATGGCTATTTTAGGAGGTCATCCATTCCCAAAACTCCTTTTTTGTCCTTTACCCATTCGGCCGCAATAACAGCACCTAGGGCAAAACCTTCCCGACTAAACGCCTCATGGGTAATTTCAATCTGGTCTACTTTTGAAATATACTTAACCGTATGGGTTCCCGGAATAATGGATTCTCTTTGAGACCAAATGGCCACTTCATGGGGTGCTGGAATTTCATTGTTCACCCATTTAGTTTTCGAAGCATAAGCATCAATAATGCCTTCCGCAATCGTTATGGCTGTGCCAGAAGGGGAATCTTTCTTCTCTAAATGGTGGATTTCATTCGTATAAATATCATATTCTGAGTGACCTGACATCAATGCAGCCAAGATTTTATTGAGTTTAAAGAACAGATTTACTCCAATCGAATAGTTGGAAGCATAGAAAAAAGTCGCTTGATTTATTGCAGTTGCAGCTTCTACCTCCACTTTCTTTTCCAACCAACCCGTCGTACCACAAACAACTGGAATTTGCTTTTCGATACAAGTCATGATATTTGCAAATGCAGAGGCTGGGTTAGAAAACTCAATAGCCACATCGACATCTTCCTTACTTAATTGGCTCAATTCGGACTGATTATCCACGTCTATTCGGGCAACGATTTGATGTCCTCGCCCCACGGCAAGACGTTCGATCTCCTTCCCCATTTTCCCATAACCAATTAATACTACTCTCATAAAATCATTTTTTAAAATTAAACGATAAGCTCAATCCAGACACCATACCTTGTGATAAAGGGTCGAATTCCATGATTGGCTTCACGCGCATACTTAAATCATCTGAAACATCGAAAGTTTTCAAATGCGCACTCACATTCGCATCAACCACATTTAACGCCCAAGCAAGGGCCATTCCAATGTACGTATAATCTCGATTTCGACGAAAACCATCATTGATACGTTTCAATTGATTTACGTCTAAATCACGGGTTACACCATCTTCATATGGAACCGCAACTGTAGCTGGAGGAATATAAGTAGGGTCATCTGCATGTAATGATACAACATAATAATACGCCCGATATTTTACATACCTTACCTGATTGTAATTCGCAATCACGCCCAACGTAATGAATGCTCCAGCCACCAAAGGCAATTTCCAATATTGCCGATTGTAAACCTGACCCCAACCTGGAATCATTAAAGATTTCAAAGTAGCTTGCCTAGGAATAATTTTATAAGGCTTTTTCACCACCTTCACAGAATCTTTCTGAACCTGTTTTAAAGAATCCAGCGCTGCACCAAAGCTTGTTCTAGCGCACAAAATCAAACACAAAAAGCATATCAATCGAATACGCATAGCTTACGAACGAATAGCTTCTAATACTCTCAACAATTCTTCTTTCGACTTAAATGTAATTTTCATTTCACCCTTTCCTTGCTCATTCATCTTTAAAGAAACAGGTGCATGAAAGAAATCCGTCAAAGTCTTTTGCCATTGCGAAATTTCACTGACAGCTACCTTGGGTGTACTTGTCGCAGGAACATCCAACCCAGACGTAGCTGATTGACGAACAGCATCTTCTAAGCGGCGCACAGACCATTCTTCTGAAATCGTCTTTAAAAATAATTGTTGTTGGACTTCAATATTCTCAACGGAAATCAAACAACGCGCATGTCCCATGGAGATTTGATTATCACGAATGGCCACTTGAATGTGCGGAGGCAATTTCAACAAACGCATGTAATTCGTAACCGTGGAACGGTTTTTCCCCACACGCGAACCTAAATCTTCTTGACGCAAATCACATTCTTCCATCAATCGCTTGTAGGAAAGTGCAATCTCAATGGCATTTAAATTTTCACGTTGAATGTTTTCAATCAACGCCATTTCGATCATTTGCTGATCATCTGCCGTCCGAACATAAGCCGGAATACGGGTCAAACCAGCAATTTTCGATGCCTGTAATCGACGCTCACCCGAAATCAGTTGAAACTTTCGTGGTGCTATTTTCCGCACAGTAATGGGCTGAATGATTCCTTGCACACGAATTGACTCAGCTAAATCTTGTAAAGCAGCTTGTTCAAAATGCTCACGTGGCTGATATGGATTTGTTTCTATAAATTCCAAAGAAATCTCTTCCATCAAATTGACACCATCCAAACCACCTAGGCTATCTGCCCCTTGACGCGCAGAACTTTGAAGATTCTCAGAATCCTCCAACAAAGCGCCTAAACCTCTTCCTAATCCAATACGCTTCTTATTTGCTTCTTGCTTGCTGCTCATGTACTATTTTATCAAATGGTTTGTAAAAGGCCATTTTTCAGGATTATCTCCTTGGCTAAATTCAAATAACTTATCGCACCTTTGCTATCTGCATCATGCAAAATGGCTGGTATGCCATAACTTGGGGATTCTGATAAGCGGATATTTCGTGGAATAATTGTCTCAAAAACCATGTTTTTAAAATGAGAATTAACTTCATTAACCACTTGATTCGATAAACGTAAACGCAAATCGTACATGGTTAATAGGATCCCCTCAATAACTAATCCTGGGTTCAAGCGCGATTGAATAATCTTAATCGTATTCAATAATTTCCCCAAACCTTCTAAGGCATAATACTCACATTGAACTGGGATAATCACAGAATCAGCGGCAGTTAAGCTATTGATGGTAATTAATCCCAACGAAGGCGAACAGTCCATAATGATAAAATCATATTGATCTTTTATTCCTGCCAAAGCCTCCTTCATTTTACCCTCCCGATTCGTCAAATTAATCATTTCAATCTCCGCGCCAACTAAATCAATATGCGATGGAATGATATCCAAAAATGGAACTTCTGTGGTTAATATACTTTCAGCAACCGTGGCGATTCCAACCATACACTCATAAATGCTCCTACTAACTTCTTTGGGATTAAAACCAAGCCCTGAAGTGGAATTCGCCTGAGGATCCGCATCAATCAAAAGTGTTTTAAATTCCAATGCAGCCAAACTAGCAGCTAGATTAATAGCCGTCGTCGTTTTTCCAACACCACCCTTCTGATTTGCAATTGCGATAATCTTACCCATGAATGATTTGAATTAATTTTTTCGTTAACGAATTGAACCAACAATATTACGAAAAAGGTTTCACATCTTTTTTCAAATTTGACCAAGGTTCGCTGAAATTTTATCAATCAACTTTTGCTTGATTTAAACAAAGATATTTTATCTTGCCCACCGATTATCAACAACCTATTCATGACACATAATTCTACAGCACATCCCAAAGGACTTTATGTACTCTACTCCACGGAAATGTGGGAACGATTTAATTTCTATGGCATGCGCGCCATACTTTCCCTTTTCTTAGTTAATGCCTTAGCATTCAAACAAAATGAGGCATCCATCCTTTATGGGGGCTTCTTAGGTCTGAGTTATCTCATGCCCATGTTGGGCGGCTATGTTTCCGACCGCTATTTGGGAAACCGCAATTGCATAATTTTAGGTGGATTGGTCATGTCTGTTGGACAATTGTTCCTATTCGGATCTGCAAGTACATTTCTTGACAACTTTTCACTCGCTAATTCACTCATGTGGATTGGTTTATTGTTTCTAATCGTAGGAAATGGCTTCTTTAAACCGAATATTTCATCGATGGTCGGGTCGCTGTATCCGAAAGGCGATAATCGTTTAGACTCAGCATTCACTATTTTTTACATGGGTATCAACACGGGAGCATTCCTAGGTATGTTGATTTGTCCCTTAGTAGGAGACATTAAAGTTGACGGCATTCGCAACGTAGAAGCCTTCAAATGGGGCTTTTTCGCTGCGGGTTCTGCGATGCTTTTTGGAACGATTTTGTTTTATTTTGTAAAGGATAAATACATTGTTTCCCCCACTGGCGAGGCGGTTGGATTAAAGCCTGTATTTAATAATCAAACGCAAGCGAATGAAGAATCAGAAAAAGCTGTATTTACCACACAGTCTATTTTAAGTGCGGTTGCCCTATTCGTTATCCTTGTACTAGGTATTCATTTCTATATTACTACTGAAGAAGCCAATCCCATCAAAGACTGGATTTACCCAATTATATATTCCTCCGGCATCAGTTTGGCATTCTTAATCATGACCGATAAAACCCTGACCAAAATCGAACGCGATCGGATCTGGGTTATGTACATCATTGCATTTTTTGTCATGTTTTTCTGGTCGGCCTTCGAACAGGCTGGTTCTTCTTTAACATTCATTGCAGACCAACAAACCGATTTACATTTTTGGGGAATCGAATTACCACCAAGCTCAGTTCAAAACGCGAATTCCATATTCATTATTTTACTTGCCCTTCCTTTCAGTTTCCTTTGGGTTCGTCTACAAAAAATAGGTATTGACCCTAATTCGCCAACCAAACAAGCGATCGGATTATTATTATTAGCCATTGGTTATTTCATCATAGCTCATCAAGTGAAGGACTTAGGCGCTAATAAATTAGGTGTGGTATGGTTTTTCGTGATGTACTTATTCCATACGATGGGGGAACTTTGCCTCTCTCCGATTGGATTATCATTGGTTTCAAAATTAGCTCCGAAACGATTTTCTTCATTATTGATGGGGGTTTGGTTTATTGCAAATGCAGCTGGATACGCACTTGCGGGAACATTAGGAGCCTTATTGCCACCCACAGAGGTTGTTGCTGGCGTAGCCTTACCGAGTTTCTTAGGTTTTGAAATTCACAATCTTTACGAATTCTTTATGGTCTTTGTTACCTTAGCAGGAATAGCATCTGTGTTATTGTATATTTTGGCAGCAGGCCCTTTAAAACGCATGATGCACGGCATCAAATAAATAGATAATTATGCACGGTCCCGACCATCATTTACATGAAAAACATTTAAAAAGTTCTGATTTTATCACAGATATGGTCATCGGCATGTCGGATGGACTAACTGTACCTTTTGCTTTGGCTGCAGGTTTATCGGGTGCCGTAGACTCTGCAGCTATCGTTACCACAGCTGGAATTGCCGAAATCGTTGCCGGTTCCATCGCGATGGGATTAGGTGGATATTTAGCGGGCCAAACGGAACAAGAACATTATGAGGCCGAACTAAAAAGAGAGTACGAAGAAGTAGAGCGTGTTCCTGAACGAGAAAAAGAAGAAATCCGGGAGGTTTTTGAAGATTATGGTTTAAGCCCTGAAGCACAGGAAATCGTTGTCGAAGCTATCGCTAAAGACAAAGATAAATGGGTTGATTTCATGATGCGTTTTGAATTAGGCCTAGAAAAACCTCATCCGAATCGTGCGAGAAACTCCGCTTTAACAATCGGTATTTCATACATCGTAGGTGGTTTCATTCCTTTACTCCCCTATTTCTATGTAGAGAATCCCGTCGATGGGTTGAAATACTCCGCAGGAGTTACCATTGTAGCCTTGTTGGTCTTCGGATATTTTAAAAGCAAAGTAACCGGACAAAATCCAATCATTGGATCCTTGAAAGTTACCTCCATTGGTGCTGCTGCGGCTACCGCTGCCTTTTTAGTTGCTAAACTATTTCAATAACCCAAGGCAGTATCATCTCCCCTTGAATCTGCTCCTCCCTGGTATTTCCCATCAGGGAGGACTAAAATTCCTTCTACTAGGCCGATGTTGCCGGAAGGTGTCAACTCATACAATTTTGATTTCAAACGACCTAATTGTGCCTCATCAAATCGTTTCGCCTCATAACGGGTTAAATCAGGTAACCATTGATGATGAAAACGCGGATATTCTACTGCCGCTTGCATATTCATCCCGAAGACTAAGGTATTCAACATCACTTGGAATACACTCGTAATAATCGTAGATCCACCTGGGGTACCAACCACCAATTTCAAGCGTCCATCTTCTGTCACAATCGTAGGTGTCATACTCGAAAGCATGCGCTTCCGTGGTTGAATTTCGTTTGCCTTCGACCCCACTAAACCGTAAAGATTAGGTACACCCGCTTTGGCACTAAAATCGTCCATTTCATCATTAAGTAAGAAACCAGCACCGCCCACAAAAACTTTACTTCCGTAAGAATTATTTAAGGTTGTGGTTATGGACACAGCATTCCCATCCTGATCAACGATTGAATAATGAGTTGTCTCAGGACTTTCGTAGGTAGCAAATTCACCAGCAGATATCGATGAACTCTTCGACGCTTGAGCAAATGACATAGACTGCATGCGCTGAGACAAATATTTTTCATCTAATAACTCCTTGACTGGTACTTTGACAAAATCAGGATCACCAAGCCATTTGGCACGATCTGCATAAACGCGACGTTCTGCCTCAATCATCACTTGTATCGTCGAATCCGATTGTGCACCCCATTGAACAAATGGATAAGGATTAATCAATGTTAACAATTGACTAATCGCAACACCACCACTCGATGGAGGTGGCATACCTATAACTGAATATTGCTTGTATTGGCTGATTAATGGTTTACGCCAAATAGCACGATAAGATTTTAAATCTTTGTGCGTAATTAAACCACCTTGATTTTTCATTTCTTGAACAATCAAATCAGCCGTTTCACCGGAATAAAAACCGCGAGACTTTTTAGCTAAAATCCGTTCCAAAGTAGCCGCCAAATCTGTTTGAATGAATAATTCACCTGGATTCCACAGCGTACTATCCGCTTTGACCATATAGGCTCGTCCTGGATTGTAACGCATAAAATCTGCTCTGTTCCGGTTCAAACCACGCGCTTCTTTTTCTGTCAACACGACACCTTGTCGGGCTAATTCTATCGCAGGACGAACTAACTCCGCCCACGCAAGTTTCCCAAAACGTTTATGCATCGCTTGCATGCCGGCTACAGCCCCTGGAACACCTACGGAATGAATTCCCACGAAACTTTTCCCGGGAATCACTTGACCCGTGGAATCTACATACATATCGCGTGATCCAGCCAATGGTGCCATTTCACGATAATCTAACGTATACGCTTTCCCTTTGGCAGACCGATAGACCAAAAATCCTCCTCCACCAATATTCCCTGCGGCCGGATGACATACAGCCAACGCAAAATTAACAGCCACAGCTGCATCGATAGCATTCCCCCCTTTTTTTAAGATATTAAGACCAATTTGACTAGCTGCTGGATGGGTACTTACAACCATACCGTTTTTTGCTTCAACAAGCGGTTTTACCGTTTGCTGGCCAAATGCTGAAATAGTTAGGCCAAGAACAAAGAATGATAATATTCGATTCATAAGAAATTGCATTATTGATGAAGTGGCATTTTAAGAAAGCCAAAGCGAATTAAAGTATTTATTTCCTCAAAACCTCAATTCATTTACATTGTGATAATAAAAATTTAAAATTACCTTTGTCTTACGTATTTAGTATTTACCAACCAAAACGCAATTTAAAGTGGATATTTTCGAGAAAGTTGTCAAAAATATGGGACCCATTGGAGCCCATGCACATTATTCCCACCATTATTTCTCATTTCCTAAGTTGACCGGCGAATTAGGCCCTCGCATGACTTTCATGGGTAAGGAAATGTTAAATTGGTCATTGAACAACTATTTAGGATTAGCCAATCATCCAGAGGTTCGTAAAGCTGACGCAGACGCAGCTGCAAAATACGGCTTGGCTTATCCTATGGGAGCGCGGATGATGTCAGGAAATACCGACGAACACGAAGAATTTGAAAGACAATTAGCTGAATTTGTAGGCAAAGAAGATGCTTTTCTACTCAACTATGGTTACCAAGGGGTCATGTCCATCATCGAATGTATGGTAGATCACCGTGACATTATCGTATATGATGCAGAGTCACATGCTTGTTTGATTGACGGTATTCGTCTTCATAAAGCTAAAATGGGTGATTATTATAAGTTCAATCACAATGACATGGATTCATTGCGTAAGAACCTAGAACGCGCAACAAAGAAAACACAAGAAACAGGAGGAGGAATTTTAGTCATTACAGAAGGTGTTTTTGGCATGTCGGGGAAAGTTGGATCATTAGACAAGATTGTCGATATGAAAAAAGACTTCAATTTCCGCTTATTAGTTGATGATGCACATGGTTTTGGGACCATGGGTGCTAACGGACGCGGTGTGGGAGAGCATTTAAATTGTACGGAAGGAATTGATTTGTATTTCTCAACCTTTGCGAAGTCAATGGCGGCGATTGGCGCATTTGTTGCGGCACCGAAAGACATCATCATGTATTTAAAATACAACATGCGTTCACAGACTTATGCCAAGGCACTACCTATGCCTTTCGTTATTGGAGGAATGAAGCGTTTGGAATTAATCAAAAAGCATCCTGAATTGCGCGACAAATTGTGGTCGAATGTTCGTGCATTGCAAAAAGGATTAATTGAAAAGGGATTTGATATCGGGGAAACAACCTCTCCAGTTACGCCAGTATTTTTACATGGCGAATACGATATAAATGCGGTAACAAAACTTGTACGCGATTTACGGGAAAACATGGGCATCTTCTGCAGTATTGTTGTATATCCTGTTGTTCCTAAAGGTCAAATCATGTTACGTATTATTCCAACTTCATCGCACACAATTGAAGATATCGACTATACATGTACGTGTTTCGCAGAAGTACAAAAACGCCTAAAAGCAGGTTTTTATCGTGATTAAAATTGATTTAACGGTCAGTTTAAAGTTTTTTTTCACTTTTTAAACTTTTTTTTGGCTTTTTTGTACGTAATAATTTGCGAGCTATGCAAAATTTACTAAATTTCGCTTTATAAACGCTTCAAACAGCGAATAAAGACAATCTAATTTTTTTACAACCTAAAAATTCAAATTATTATGAGCAGATTTGCACAAGTGAAAGACCTAATTTTATCATTAGAAGGTGATTTCGAAAAATTCTACGAAAAAGGAAATCAAGCAGCTGGTACTCGCGTTAGAGGTGGTCTTCAACAATTGAAAACATTAGCTCAAGAAATCCGTACTGAAGTTCAAGAGAAAAAGAACGCAGCGAAATAATTGCAGATTTCTAAGCAATAAAAAAAGCCCGACATCGGGCTTTTTTTTATGTTCCAACCTATTAAAAAAGTTCTGCATGCATGACGGAAGCTATACCGTCTACCATCAACTTGCCACGTTCCATTTCAAAAACTTGTGTTTTTATTTCAGCTGTGTGTTTGATCTCATTGACAGATTCCACTTCGAACTTTGCTTGATAAGTCTGCCCTACGTACAAAGGACGCTTAAATTCGGAAACTTGTTTTAAGTAAACACTTCCAGAACCAGGGAATTCCATTCCCATTACACGTGAAAACACACTTGCAATCAAGGCACCATGAATAATCGGTTTTTTGAAAGATGTACTCGCTGCAAAAGCTTCATCCCAATGTAAAGGATTAAAATCACCAGATATTTTGCAGAAATCATTTACTTGGTCTTGTGTAAATGAAAATTCAATTTCATAACTATCGCCTACTTTGATCATATTCATATACATTATTTACTAAAATGGCGGTAAATTGCGTAAAAATCACTGCATGATTTATTTTATTTACAATCCCAATGCCGGCAACAAAAGTAATAGATATCGACAAAAGTTGATAAATACCTTACAAAAGATTCCGAATTCTACCCTATTATTGACAGAACACCCTAATCATGCGAATGAACTAATCAATCAACTTATCCCCCAACATCCCGAGAAAATCATTGCCATTGGTGGCGATGGGACAGTAAATGAAGTCGGAAATGTATTAAAGGGCACAGAAATTCCCATGGGCATTATTCCTTTAGGCTCAGGCAATGGATTAGCAAGACATCTAAAGATTCCCATGAATACAGAAAAAGCACTAGAAATTGCTATTCATGGGAAAACAAACTATATTGATGTGTTAGGATGGAACAATCGTGCATTTTTTTGCACAGCAGGTATTGGATTTGATGCCTATGTTGCTGCTATTTTTCACAAAGGCAATGGACGTGGCTTATTTAACTATATCAAAGCTAGTATCAAAGCAATCAGATCTTACAATACCACTGAAATTCGCTTTGAACCAGAACTTTCACAAAGATACTTTTCGTTTACAATTGCTAATGCAAATCAGTTTGGGAATAATGCATATATTTCGCCTCTTTCAAATTTGCAAGATGCTCTTTTTGAAATAGTTAAAATAAAAAATGGCAATTTATGGCAAAAAGCCCAACTTGGAATTAGCCTATTTTCAAAACAAATTCATCGACACGCTTTAGTTGAGATTCTACAAGCTAAATCACTTCAATTTTCATGTAAACCTGGAAGTTATTATCATTTAGATGGAGAAAGTTTACAAACTGAGTCGGAGGACATTAACATTGAACTACTTCCAGAAAAATTATTGATCGTCCATCCTTGACAAACACATAAAAAAGCACACAATACACTCTAAATCAGATATTTATAAATAAATATTCAATTTTTAAATGCTTATTTAAAATTTCAAATACGATTTTTATTCAAAAAAAATTGATTTTTTTTTATTTGATTTTTTCAAGCAGAAAGCGCTCAGAACGGCAGTATTGTTGAACATTTTTTAGGTCCAAATTTTAACTCATATATTTTTGAGAAATTTAAATTTTTCAAATTTGCAACACCCCTGAATTTTACTATTTTTGTCTCCCCGCTCAATAAAAACTTTTTAGTTTTTAGTAGTACCCAACCATTACAAAGAAAATTAAAAAAAGGTCCAGCCATTCTACCATGGGATAGCTTAACCCAAAGAAACTGTTGACTCAAAAAAACAAAGCGTACAAATTAAATGCATAACGAAGTAAAAGAATTGTGGAACAAATGTTTGGAGATCATCCGGGGGGATATTTCTGAACAACAATTTTCCACATGGTTTAGCCCAATCGTTCCACTTCGTTTTGCAAACAATACCTTGACCATTCAAGTACCATCCCAATTCTTCTATGAATGGCTCGAAGAAAATTATGTAAGTACATTACGCAAAGCCATTGATCAAACTGTTGGGAAACGAGGCATGTTAGAGTATTCGATTGTCGTAGATAAAGGTGATCGTAAAAACCCGCCTTTAACATTCAATCTACCGACCATCAACCAACAAAGTGCTAATCATAGCTCGAGCCCCTATCGAAATGAATCAGCACAACAAGCTCAAAATCCGAATAACCCATTTCAATTCAAGGATTTAGACTCCTTGGAATTAGATTCTTATTTAATCCCAAAATATACCTTTGATAAATTTATTGAAGGTGATTGCAATCGGCTTGGTCGGGCTGCAGGAATGGCTGTAGCTAACAAACCTGGTTTAACCTCATTTAACCCGCTTATGATATATGGCGGTGTTGGATTAGGTAAAACACATTTAATTCAAGCCATTGGAAATGAGATTAAAAATCAATTCCCGGATAAATTTGTCCTGTATGTATCTACAGAGAAATTTACCAACCAATTTGTAAATGCCATTCGCAATAACTCGATTGAAACTTTTACAAATTTCTATTTGCAAGTAGACGTATTAATTATTGATGACGTTCAATTCCTTTCTGGAAAAGAGAAAACGCAAGAAACGTTCTTCAATATCTTCAATCATTTACACCAATCTGGAAAACAAATTATTTTGTCTTCTGACCGAGCTCCTAGGGATTTAGCTGGCATGGAAGATCGACTACTTAGCCGTTTCAAATGGGGCTTAACAGCCGATTTGCAACAACCGGATTTTGAAACTAGGATTGCCATTATTCAAAAGAAATTACAAGATGATGGCATCCAAATTAATTTTGATGTCCTTGAGTATTTAGCTCATTCGATTCAAACCAATGTACGTGAATTAGAAGGCGTGATTATTTCGTTGATGGCCCAAGCCTCACTAACGCGTAAAGAGATAGATTTAGAACTTGCTAAATCTACACTGAAGAGCATCGTAAACGATCAAGAGAAAGAACTAAGTGTTGACAATATCCTCGAGGCTATTACAACCCATTTTGATGTAGATATGGAACTATTAACAGGTAAATGCCGCAAGAAAGAAACGGTATTCCCCCGTCAAGTAGCCATGTACATGCTGAAAGAACTCACAAACCTTCCTTTGAAATCGATAGGCTATCATTTTGGTGGGCGCGATCATAGCACAGTTATCCATGCAGTTCAATCCATCTCGGAGGCTATGGAAACTGATAAATCCGTTGAAAAAACGGTTCGTAAATTATTTAATCGATTCAATATCGCTTTAAACTAAAAAAGAGGCCGAAGCCTCTTTTTTTTGTTACTTGCCAGAAAATTATTCAGCACCCATTGCTTCTTTATCCATCAAGGCAGAATCATCTCCTTTGACCTTTTCTTTAATCTTTGCCTCAATCTCTTCCATCAACTCTGGATTGTCCTTGATTAAATCTTTCACCGCATCACGACCTTGTCCCAATCGATTGCCATTATAAGAGAACCATGAACCCGATTTATCAATCACACCTAAATCAACACCCAAATCCAAGATTTCACCAGCCTTCGAAATTCCTTCACCATACATGATATCAAATTCTACCACTTTGAATGGAGGTGCTAGTTTGTTTTTTACCACTTTAACACGTGTACGGTTTCCCGTAATCGAATCAGCCGATTCTTTAATTTGTCCCGCTCTACGAATATCTAAACGAACTGAGGCATAAAACTTCAACGCATTACCACCCGTTGTCGTTTCTGGACTACCAAACATTACACCAATCTTATCACGTAATTGGTTGATAAAAATACAGCAACAACCCGTTTTATTGATTGTTCCTGTCAATTTACGTAATGCCTGTGACATTAAACGGGCTTGTAAACCCATTTTAGAATCACCCATTTCACCTTCAATCTCCGCTTTCGGAACTAAGGCTGCAACGGAGTCAATAACAATTATATCAATAGCACCTGAACTAATTAAATGCTCAGCAATTTCTAAAGCTTGCTCACCATTATCCGGTTGAGATATAAGCAAGTTCTCTGTATCGATACCTAACTTTTCCGCATATGAACGATCAAACGCATGCTCGGCATCCACAAATGCCGCAATTCCTCCTGCCTTTTGAGCTTCCGCAATACAATGCATCGTCAAGGTTGTTTTACCCGAAGATTCAGGTCCATAAATCTCAACGACACGTCCACGAGGTACACCACCAATTCCCAAGGCCAAATCCAATCCCAATGAACCCGTGGATATAACCGGCACATCCATCACTTTACTGTCTGATAAGCGCATAACAGTACCTTTACCATAGGCCTTATCTAATTTTTCCAACGTAGTCTGAAGCGCCTTTAATTTCTCAGCTGCTAAGCCTTGAGCGCCTTCCGATTGTTTTGCCATGTTATATTTATTGATAATTTTTGAATAATCTAATTTTCACTAGATTTACCCTTCGATAAATCCTAACAAAAATAGTTAATTGACATTAAACTTTAATCAAATTAGTTGATAATCTCATTTAAGATTTGACACAAAAAATTAATACATATATTTATAAAATCGTAGTCTAATAGCCCATTGAAAACATATCAAAAAATCCTATCAATTAATGTATTTTTATGGGGAATAATTTTGTCATTGAACTTTCAAGTATTAGCACAAGAAATACCGGTCTTTCAAGCGAATGAGCAGTTAAACTATCGCATTCATTTGGGCTTTATTGAGGCTGCGATGGCCAGTGTCAAGACAAGCAATTCAATTACGAACATTAACAATCACGCATGTAGAAAAGTGGAAATTTTAGGCCAAACTGTCACTTGGCTAAAATTATTTGCGCCCGTTGAAGATTATTGGTCGGCATATTTAGACATCAATTCCTTGATGCCTATTAAAACCGAAATGCGCAAAAGAGAAGGCAGATACCGTAAACAAGAACAGGTATATTTTTCGCAAGAATCTGGACAAGCAAAAATACATTCTCCTCAAAATACGCCCGTTGTCAAAATTTTACCTATTAGCCCTGCTACTTTAGATCTTATCGGGGGCTATTTCTATTTGCGTAACAAAGAATTAGCTTCTATGAATATTGGCGAAAAATTAAGTGCCAAAGTACTTGTGGATGGAAGTATTTATGAAATTTGGTTCATTGTTAAGGGATTTGAAACGGTCAACAGTGATTGGGGACCTGTCAAATGCATTAGAACCTCACTTGTTCTACCTAAAAATAATTTATTTAAGGATGAAGATGCCATCCGACTGTGGATCAGCAAAGATAAATACCAAATTCCCTTCAAAATGGAAGTAAATCTAAAAATAGGGTTTTTATCGATTGATTTAACCGAATACAAAATCCAGGGCAAAAAGATTTATTAACGATTCAAAGCTTTTTTATAGGCATCCAATACCCTCGCACGTGCAAATTCATGATTGACAATTGGCTGAGGATAAGAAAGTTCCTGAAATTCAGGTACCCATTTGCGAATGTAGGCCAATTCTTTATCGAATTTTTGCGTTTGTAAAGTGGGATTAAATACCCGAAAATAAGGTGCAGCATCACAACCACAGCCTGCAGCCCACTGCCAACCGCCATTGTTGGCAGCAAAGTCGAAATCCAATAATTTGGAGGCAAAATAAGCTTCCCCCCAGCGCCAATCGATCAACAAATGTTTAACGAGAAAACTCGCTACAATCATACGAACCCGATTGTGCATAAAACCTGTTGCGTTCAATTCGCGCATGCCCGCATCGACAATCGGATAACCCGTTTGACCGGAACACCATGCTTCGAATTCCGCTTCATTGTTTCGCCATTCCATGCGATCATATTCTTTGCGAAATGCATGACCATCCGAAACATGCGGAAAATGAAACAAAATATTAAAATAAAAATCGCGCCAAATCAATTCATTTAACCAGGTTTCCGAAAGTCCAACAGCTTGATCAACTAAGGACCGGATGGATATTGTACCGAAACGTAAATGCACCGACAAGCGTGAAGTCGCATTTTTAGCAGGAAAATCTCTTTGCGCTTGATAGGCTTGAATTAATGGATTAGCAACTGCTTTGCTCGGAAATAATAAGCCTGCCTTTTGGAAACCGATACTTTCCAATGTCGGTATTTGTGATGCAACAGACACATAGTTCGACAAACTTTCAGATGGATAAACCTGAATGGGATTTTGTGCAAGCTTTTCCTTCCACTTTCTAGAATAAGGGGTGAAAACTGTGTAAGGAGTGTTTTGACCACTAAGCACCTCATCCTTTTCAAAG
>DKIP01000022.1:0-2772 GCA_002454335.1 Cytophagaceae bacterium UBA6715
ACGGAAACAGGCTTACGCTATTGCGTGAATTCGGTGTCTTTAGGTTTTGAAAAAGATAAATAATTGGGAGTAGAAGCGAGGTGTCGCGTCTCAATAAATTGGGTAGTAAATTATGTCTCACACGCTGATTACGTATTTTAAGCAAATTTCTCAATTATCAGAATCATCTGAAGAGGCTTTACATGCACTCATTTACACACAATCCATTCCTAAAAATCAGGATTTACAGCATATAGGTCAAACCTGTAAAACGCTTTATTTCTTGAAAACGGGTATAGCTCGGATCTACTATTTCCATGATGGTAATGATGTTACAGAAGGATTTTATGAGCCATTTTGCTTAATTGCACGTGCTGAGAGCCTTTTTGCTGGAGCTCCGAGTAAAAAAGCTATTCAAGTTTTAGAGGATGCTGAAGTGTGGTCAATTTCGACACAAGAACTCATTGCGCTTTACGATGATCATCGAGATATAGAACGTTTGTTTACGCGTTTGTTTGAGCGTGCTTATGTTCAAACCATTCAGCGCATAGAGAATTTACAATTTCATACGGCGGAGGAACGCTATCGCCTGTTAGCACATGAACAACCTGAGGTATTGCGTCGTGTTCCTTTGAAATATATTGCCTCTTTTCTTGGCATTACACAGGTGAGTTTAAGCCGAATTCGGGCCAAGAAGAACTAATTTAACATTTGATAACTAGTTAAGGGTAAGGAATATTCAAATTGCATGAGTATTTACCTTTCCATGAAAAATCTACTCGGCTTACGTCAAAATTGGCAACAATTCAGTTTGTTGGTTCTTATTAATTCGCTCGTTGGTGGGATGATTGGTTTAGAACGGTCCATTTTTCCTCGATTAGCGGATGAGGTTTTTGCCATCCAATCGGAGCAAGCTATATTTTCTTTTATCATCGTTTTTGGAGTCACCAAAGCCTTATTTAATTATTTAGCTGGACATTTTGCTAATCAATTAGGTCGTAAAAATGTATTGATATTGGGTTGGTTTTTCGCCATTCCGATTCCTTTTATTTTTATATGGGCTCCCTCATGGGGCTGGATAGTCGCAGCCAATGTATTGTTGGGAATCAATCAAGGATTGGCTTGGTCGAGCACAGTAACCATGAAAATTGATTTAGTAGGGAATCAAAATAGAGGGCTGGCGATGGGCATTAATGAATTTGCGGGTTATGTTTCTGTTGGGCTTGTGGCATTTCTAACGGGCTGGTTGGCCGATCAATATGGTATCCGACCTTATCCATTTTACTTGGGAATTGGATTTGTTTTAATCGGTTTGTTTTTGACGTTGTTTTTTGTTCGTGATACGGCTGCGCATGTCCAACAAGCATCGGAAGCGAGTAGTTTACCTCGATTGAAATCTGTTTTATGGGATACGACTTGGCGACACCCCAATTTGGGATCCGTGACTCAGGCGGGATTAATGAATAATTTGAATGATGGTATGGTTTGGGGCTTATTTCCGATGTTACTACATTCTAAGGGCTTTTCTTTGGTGGACATTGGTTTGATAACGGCTTTGTATCCGATGGTTTGGGGAGTGGCTCAATTGTTTACGGGACGTTTGGCTGATTTGATTTGTTCTAAGGTCATGTTGCAATGGGGGTTATTTGCGCAGGGCATCACTTTGATAGGTTTTGTGTTTGCATCTAGTTTTATACATTATGTGATTTTATCGATCTTTTTGGGGTTAGGTACTGCCCTTGTTTATCCCACTTTTTTAACCGCTATTTCGAGCAATACCCATCCCTTAGATCGGGCAAAGAGTTTGGGGGTTTTTCGTTTCTGGCGAGATTTAGGCTATGCGATTGGTGCATTGATGACTGGTGTATTGGTGAACTATTTTGACTATGATATGGGAATTTGGGTGATTGCCCTGTTGACCGTAGCATCAGCGCTCATCATATGGCGACGCATGAGTTGTCGGTAAATTATTTTTTAGCTGCCAAAAAAAAGACGCGATACATCGCGTCTTTACCTTAAATGATTCGGGAAGTTACAAGAGTATTTTCGCCCAATTTCGGGTCATTTCCTTCGGTTCGCCCATTCCAATTTGTTTATCAGCTAATTTCCCGTCTTTGTAAAACTCTAAATAGGGTATGGATTCAATTTGCTTTGCTTTGGCTAGACCTGGATTAGCATCTACATCAATTTTGATCAATTCGACTTGACCGTTTTGGGCTTTTATCCAGGCTTCTAATACAGGACTTAATTGTTTGCAGGGGCCACACCAAGTGGCGTTGTAGTCAACGATGACTAGCTTTTTGCCTTTGATTTGTTGGTCGAAATCCGCCAAGCTCATTCCTTCAGGTACAGCCAGGCCGGCGGTGTTGGTGGTAAGAGGTAAATTCGCCGATTGCCATGCCAGCATGCCACCGGCTAAATTAATGACCGATTTGAATCCCAATTGGCGTAGTTGATTAGCCGCTTCCGCTGAGCGTCCACCGGATAGGCAGTATACGTATACAGGTTTGGATTTGTCTAATTTGTTGCTTACCTCTTGAAACAAATTGCTCGAAATATCTGCTAATACAGCGCCTTCTATGTGACCTTGGTTGTATTCATCAACGGTACGAACATCGAGAATTTGACCTGCTTCGGCTGATTTAATTTCGCTTTGAAATTCGGTTGCACTAAGGTCTTTGCTTCCTTCTTTTGTAGAACAGGCTAGCAGGGATAGCGAGAGGACTAGGGAAAGGAGTGTTTTTTTCATGACAAATTTTATTGAAAATTACGAGTTAAGAACTACGAGTTAAG
>DKIP01000022.1:2862-9112 GCA_002454335.1 Cytophagaceae bacterium UBA6715
GAACTAAGAGTTAAGAACTAAGAGCTAAAAAGTGCGAGTTAAGGATAAATATTTAAAATATCGCTAACCTCTCAGTTCTTAACTCTTCACTTAGCATACTGTTTAATTATCCCTTCTAGCGTACTGGCAGGAATCACCCCAGATTGTCGCCAAACGGATTTTCCTTCCTTGAAGAGAATTAATGTAGGAACTGAACGTATTTGGAATTTTTCGGCCAATGATCGGTTCTTATCTACATCGATTTTAATGATTTTAGCACTGGTCCCAACTTTGCTTTTGACCTGTTCGAGGATAGGTTTTAGCTGTTTGCATGGGCCACACCACTCCGCGGAGAAGTCGACCAAGACCGGCTCGGGTGATTTTAAAAGTTCTGCGAATTTGCTCATGATTAAAGTCGCTAGTCACTAGTCGCTAGTCACTGGCATTTAAATGTATAAGTATAATTAAGTCCGGAGGGAAATAGTCCGAAATCCGGAGGGGTTTTTAGTGGTCAGTAGTCAGTGGTTAGTCCGTAGGGAAATAGACCAGAAGATGCTAATCCGAAGCTAAGGCTTAATCAATTGCACCTCCGGACACCGGACTTTTAGACTTCTTACCTCTTCACTCTTACTTCTTCACTCTTCACCCTTACTTCACCAAGTTGTTCCAAGGTCCACCATTATACACCTGCGTGAAACCTGCAGCGAGTAGTTGTCGGCGCGCCATACCACTTCTACTTCCTGATCGGCAGCAAGTTATAATAACCTCATCTTTCTTTAATTTGTTCATTTGGCTACCTAATGTTTGTAATGGTAGATTAATTGCTCCTTTTACATGGCCATCCTTGAATTCGGCCGGTGTGCGAACATCTACGATTTTAGCGCCTTCCGCAATTAGACTTTGAATATCAATTGCAGGGCCTAAACCCAACAGTTTTTTAATAAATTGTATCATAATTATTGATTTTATTTTTGACAAAGATAGATACTCACTAATGCGTTTTTCGTGATATTTGTCTCTCATTGAACTTAGGCATATGAAACAAAATGAATTAATCTTACGAGAAAAGTTGGCTATCCAACGAACAATCATGGCGAATCAAACGACATTTTTGGCTTTCGTTCGTACGGGACTCTATTTTTTTGTAGCTGGACTCAGCATTCACAATCTACTTGGGTTGCCTGAGCAATTTTGGGCTGCAAGGATATTTTATATGGGCGCTTGTATTTTACTGGTAATGGGTACAGTGAATTTTTTCATCCAAAATAAAAAAATCCGGGAAAGTAAAAAGCATATTGGCAATGTGGCATGGAAACATGATCATTAAGTAGTCCCTGTGAATTGCACGACTGATGCTATTCCTTGATGCAAGGGCCCTTCATCTAAAACTCGGTCTTTTTCTTCATTTACTTCTGTCGTTAAAGCTTTGAAATCTTCTGCTAATTCTTGTGAGCTGAATAGCCACTCCACTTGTTTAGGACCACCGGATGATTTCCCCAACTGGCCTTTGTTGAATCCTTCAAGAATTATTCGACCTCCGGGTTTGAGCCATGTTACACAACGTTGATGAAATGTTTTTCTCAAGTCAGGAGGCAGATGGAAAAAACTTAAAGCTATCACATCAAATGATTCCAACGGGTAGTTGATTTTGAAGGCATCCATGCATTTGAAATGGATGTTCACTTGATTTTCTCTTGCTAACTTAATTGCTTTAGCATATCCTTGCTCGCTTAGGTCAAAACCATGGGCCTCCCAACCCAATTTGGCAGCATAAACGATATCTCGTCCTTCACCTGCGGCAGGAATAAGAATTCGTCCAGGTTTTAAAGCCTGTAATTGTTCGGAGAGGAAATCATTTGGATTGATTCCATATTGATACATTGAATTTTGGTATCGTTCGTCCCAAGTTGCTTTCATGCTGAAAAATAGGTAGTTTGGTGGAAAATTATTAGCTATGAAAAAATCTTTCTTTACGTTATTGATTGGTATGTTGTTTGGCTTTGCTGTACATGCGCAAAACCCGGTTCATAAGGTAGTTGTTCAATTAAACACTTCAGATACCTTGGTTTGGCATGGCGCGTTAAAAAACATCTCCAATCTACAAACAGCTTTAGGTGCGACAACGCAAATTGAATTGGTTGCACATGGTGCAGGAATATCCATTTTAGTTGATAATAAGACTACTCAAAAAGCAAAAATTACAGAATTGGCAGCTTCAGGCGTTCTTTTCAAAGCTTGTGAAAATACCATTCGCGAGCGTAAAATTGATCGTGCAACGCTTCTTCCACAAGCAGGAACAGTTCCATCTGGCGTAGCTGAGGTTGTACTCAAACAAGAGGCCGGTTGGGCTTACCTAAAATATTAAATGAAGGCCGCTACATTAAGCGGCCTTTTTAATTACATCTTTCCGGGTAATATTTGATTCCAATATAAATAGGGAAGAAGGTATTTCTTCATTTGATACATTGACCAACGTTCTTTGGATTGATCAAAAGGGAAAGTTTCCGTTGGGGTATTGTTGTAATCAAATTCCGCTAAAACCAATTTATTATACCCTGTGATGATAGGGCAGGAAGAATAGCCATTATAAAAGGCATTCATTTCTTTTCCTTTCATTACTGCTAGTAAATTATTTACTAATACTGGAGCTTGCTTGCGTATAGCAGCCCCGGTGCGGGAAACTGGTAAATTTGCTGCATCACCACAAGCAAATATGTTTTTGTATGTATTATGTTGCAGCGTGTGTTTTTCTACATCGATCCAACCGGCAGCATTTGCGAGTGGGCTTGATTTAATGAAATCAGGGGCAGATTGTGGGGGAGTTACATGAATCATGTCAAATGCCACTTCGTACACCTGGTCTTTGTTGGATTCTCCTATTCCCACAAATTTGGCGATTTTGGCCGCTCCATCTATTTCAGTAAGTTTAACAAAAAATTGCGTGTTGATGCCATAGTTTGCAATAACCTTTTTTAATGTATTTTCATATTTTTCAACACCAAAAACCCGCGTTCCACCGCTCCAAAATTCTACTTGGCAACTGATCTTATTTTTGCGAAAATAGTCAGCAGCAAAATACATGATTTTTTGAGGGGCTCCGCCACATTTAATCGGGGTATGTGGGTTAGTGAAAATGGCTTTTCCCCCTTTCGTTTGTTGGATGCATTCCCAGGTATAAGGTGCTGATTCAAAACTGTAATTGGAGCAAACCCCATTTTTCCCAAGGTTTTCTTTTAATCCTTTGATTTCACCCCAATTTACTTGTATGCCGGGAACAGTTATGAGATAATCATATTGCATATCCGTTCCATCTGCTAAGGTTACTTTATTTTCTTCAGGTTTAAATCCACTCACCATTTGTTGGATCCAAGTCGTCCCGGCTGGAATGACTGATGCTTCATCCCGTTCGGTATCTTGGATGTTGAATTCCCCTCCACCAACTAATGTCCAGGCGGGTTGGTAATAATGTTTTTGGGCTCCATCGATGATGGCGATGTCCAATGTGGCATCCTTGCGTAACAATTGGGAAGCAATGGAGATACCTGCATTACCTCCGCCGACGATTATGATTTGATGGTATGTTTTCATGATTAACATTTAGAAGATTGATTTGTAATATTATAAGTTAAGTTGCTGCCAAAGCGTGATATTTGTCACCCAACAGCTGAATTTCAAGAATTAATTTTGAGTTCATTTAATTATCTAGCTCGTGTCATCAAACTCAATTAAATCTTTCCCTGTACTCACATCGTTTCTATATACACTGTTAATAGCCCTTATGGGATTGTTGGCGTTTGATTTATATCAAGTAAATCAGAGTCAAAGCACTTCGGATTCAACCCAAGTTTATACGAAACCCGATTCAAATTTTACACATCTTTGGGCCGCCCCGTCTGATTGGCGGATGATGTATTTGAGACCGGAGGAGAAAGAATTGGTTTTATATGGTCGGGAATTGATAGCACATACCTCGAATTATTTAGGGCCAAAGGGGGCCATTAAGGCGATGTCGAACGGGATGAATTGTCAAAATTGTCATCTAGACGCGGGAACGAAACCTTGGGGGAATAATTATTTCGCCGTTGAGTCGACCTATCCTAAATTTCGAGCTCGTTCTGGTAAGGTAGAAAATCAAATCAAACGCGTGAATGATTGTTTTGAACGGAGTTTAAACGGCAAGGCATTGGATTCTACGAGCAAGGAAATGCGTGCTATTTTGGCCTATATTTACTGGTTGGGCTCTGATGTGGAGAAAGGAGTCGCGCCCAAAGGGGCTGGGATTTTTAAATTAAAATTCATGAAGCGCGCCTGTGACCCGATCAAAGGGGCAGAAGTGTATGCTGCCAAGTGTCAGTCTTGTCATCAGGCTGATGGGGGTGGGGTGTTGGCATCCCATGGAAAATCTTATACCTATCCACCACTTTGGGGCAAAAACAGTTATAATGTGGGAGCGGGCTTATTCCGTATTTCGAATTTTGCAGGCTATGTCAAATACAATATGCCGCTAGGAGCTACTTATTCAAGTCCTCAATTGAGCGACGAAGAAGCTTGGGATGTGGCGGCCTATGTCAATTCAATGCCAAGGCCTTCCAAAGACTTATCGAACGATTGGCCGAATATAGCAAAGAAGCCATTCGATCATCCCTTTGGTCCTTATTCAGACCCATTTCCGGAGGAGCAACATAAGTTTGGTCCATATAAAAAGATCAAGGAGTTTTATAAGTAGAGAGAAGAGGTAAGAGTTAAGAGTGAAGAGTTAAGAGTGAGCAAGAAAGAGGTGTTTATGAAGTAGTTGGAGAAATCCTCATTAGCCCTAGACTTTAGTTTGGGGTTCCCTAGGATAAAGCCTAGGGTTAAATATATTGATTCTAGTCTGTAGGTTTAATTTCGTATTAGGAATTGAAAATCATAAAAAATGGGACTCAGAAAACTGAATCCCACTTCTAATCTCTTTTCTCTACTCTCTTCACTCTTCACTCTTCACTCTAATGAGGCAATTGATCTCTAAACTTCCCATACACCCAAGTGCCAGCAATGGAGCTAAGAATTACCACGGAGATGGCGAGGACGCCAGTTCCTAGTTGGGCAAATAGCGGCCCTGGACATGCTCCTGTAACAGCCCAACCAAGACCAAAGATTAAACCTCCATAAATTTGGCCTTTATTAAACTTTTTGTCCGTGAAGGTGATTTCTTCCCCATGAATGGTTTTGATCTTAAATTTCTTGATTAAGAAAACGGAAATAGCCCCAACAACAACAGCTGAACCTATCACTCCGTACATGTGGAAACTTTGCAAGCGGAACATTTCCTGAATGCGAAACCATGAGATGATTTCTGCTTTCACAAATACTATTCCAAAAACGATTCCTACTGCTAAATATTTAAAATTATACCACCATGGGTGGCTTAAATTGGATTCGTTCAAACACATCGTGTCGAGTGAACGTACTTCAAAATCTGTTTCTTCTTGTTGGCTTTTCATACTTAAAGACTTAAAATGAAAGGTAAAATGAGATTGGCCATCACGAAACCGCCAATCATAAAACAAATAGTTGCGACCAAAGAGGGCCATTGTAAATCCGATAATCCCATAATCGCGTGACCCGAAGTGCATCCTCCGGCATAGCGCGTTCCGAAACCTACGAGGAATCCACCGCCGACCATCATAATGAAGCCACGAAGAGTGAATACATCATGTAATTCAAACAATTGGACCGGTACCATACCTGTTAAATCTGTAATGCCATAGTTGGCCAATTCGGACTTTAATTCAGGATGAATGACTATGGGAGCATCCGATCCCAAAAAGTGTGCTGCGATGAATCCGCCTATGAATATTCCACCAATGAAGAATAAATTCCAAGATTCTTTTTTCCAATCGTATTTGAAAAAGGGGATGTCGCTTGGAAAACATGCCGCGCACATATGACGTAAATTGGCCGAAATGCCAAAGTGCTTATTCCCTAAAATCAACAGGGTAGGGACAATGAGTCCGATGATAATTCCTGCCGTATACCAAGGCCAGGGTTGGGTGATTGTTTCCATCATGTAAGTTAAAATTAGTTGTCAGTTGTCTGTAGTCAATTGTCGCTAGTCGCTAGTCGCTAGGTAAAATATTTTGGCAAATTTATTCATTTCTCTCTTAACTCTTAGTTCTTAGCTCGTCGTTCTTCACTCTTCACTCTTAGTTCTAGCTTTAGCAATGGTTCCAATCATCAAGTAACCAAGCACAGCAAAGTAGATGATGCTATTCAATGGCTTGCTTGTGAT
>DKIP01000022.1:9209-15469 GCA_002454335.1 Cytophagaceae bacterium UBA6715
GATATTGTCCCAATGATTGGCCATAAATTATTTCGAATGAATTTCTTCATAGCTTAATTCTTTTGGTTCTTTCTGATTGGATTTTTGAATGGGAATTCCACAGCCTTGGGCTCCGCAGCCTACATTGAGGATTGCCATTCCTAGTAAAACGAAGCCAAGTAGTCCCATCAATGTATCTTGTCCTTTAAATGCTTCAATCATTGCATATCCACCAATTACGAGTCGGATGATGCGCATGAAATTCCAGTTTTGCAATAAATTCGTGAGCATATAAACTTTATTTAACCCCAGGCTTTAGCCTGGGGTACCTGATGACAAAAAATTAATCTTGGTAAGCAAGCATATCATGCAATCCGCCGCCATTGTAAACCTCGGATAGCCCTGCTTGTTTCAATAAATTCATCGCCATGCCTGAACGATTGCCACTACGGCAATAAACTACGATTGGGCCTTTCATCGCTTTGAATTCATCTAAGCGAAGGGGAACAATTCCTAACGGGATGTTGATCGCTCTATCAAAATGCCCCAAAGCAAATTCGTTGGTCTCACGTACGTCAACAACCGTAGTGGTCGGATCATTTAGTAAATCTTCCATGATTATAAAAGAGTTGAAGGACAAACGTATTCTGTTAACGGAAATTTCTCCGATTCTTTGATTCCTTTAAATCCACCTTTGACATCAATTAAGTTATCAAATCCACGTGCACGCAACGTAGAATTAAAAATCATCGAACGATACCCACTTGCACAATGCACAAAATAGGTCTTGTCTTTGTTGATCTTCAACATGCTTTCATTGATGAAATCCAACGGGGCATTTTCAACATCAACGACGTGCTCCGACAAATATTCTGAGTTCTTACGAACGTCTAAAATTTCTCCTTCACCAGCATTAACGCGCTTCAGTAATTCCGCGGCATCGATAGATTCGATGCTATCCACTTCTTTGCCTGAAGCTTTCCACGCGGCAAAGCCTCCTTTTAAATATCCAATAGTGAAATCATATCCTACGCGCGCTAATCGCGTAATTACTTCCTCCTCACGACCTTCATCCGTTACTAACAAGATCTCTTGTTTAATGTCAGGAATTAAAGTTCCTACCCATGGAGCGAATGATCCATCAATTCCGATGTTGATCGAGTTTGGTACAAAACCAGCTGCAAATGTTTGCGGTTCTCTTGTATCTAAAATTAGCGCACTTGTCTCATTCGCCGCTGCTTCAAATCCCTCCGGACTTAAGGCATGTTGGCCTCTCTCCAAAACCTTATCAATTGAATCATAACCTTTGATATTCATCAATACATTCAAGGGGAAATAGGCTGGAGGTGCCACAAGTCCAGTTAATACCTCTTTTTTGAATTCCTCTTTTGTCAAAGCAGGATTCAAAGCATAGTTGACCTTTTTCTGATTGCCCAAGGTATCTGTCGTTTCCTTGCTCATGTTTTTTCCACACGCTGAACCAGCCCCATGCCCAGGATATACAATGATATCATCTGCCAATGGCATGATCTTATTTCGTAAGGAGTCATATAAATGACCTGCCAACATATCTTGGGTCAATTCAGCAATTACTTTCTGCGCAAGATCCGGTCTACCGACGTCCCCAATGAACAAGGTGTCACCTGAGAATAAACTCGACTCTTTCCCATTTTCATCGATTAACAAAAAGCAGGTCGATTCCATCGTATGTCCGGGTGTATGAATTACACGGATTTTTACATTTCCTAAAGAAAATTCTTGACCATCCGTCGCTGAAATACAATCAAAACCACAGCTAGCATTGGGGCCATAGACAATCGGAGCACCCGTTTTAGCTGAAAGGTCCAAGTGGCCAGAAACGAAATCGGCGTGAAAGTGTGTCTCAAAAACGTATTTGATTTTGGCACCATTGCGTTCGGCTTTTTCAATGTAAGGCTGAACCTCACGAAGTGGATCGATAATGGCCGCTTCTCCATTGCTTTCAATGTAATAAGCACCTTGTGCTAAACATCCTGTGTAAATTTGTTCTACTTTCATTTGGTAATTATTATGCTGTGAATGTTGATCTATTTGATAGGAAATGCTAATTGTTGGATTAGGATATAAATACCCATAACCAACACAAACCAACCGAAGCCTACTTTTAATTTATTTCCGTCGACTTTTTTACTGAGCATATCGCCTAAGAAAATACCGACGATAGCTAACCCTGTAACGGTTAATAACAAGTTCCAATCGATGATTTGATGGCCTAAATCACCTGTAAATCCGATTAATGATTTAGCGGCAATAATAAGTAAAGAAGTTCCAATTGCTTGTTTCATGGATAGTTTCGATAGCATCACCAAGGCTGGTATGATTAAGAAGCCACCACCAGCGCCAACTAAACCCGTTAACGTACCTACGACTGCGCCTTCAATTAGGATCATTGGATAATTGAAAACTTGTTCCTCTTCCACATAGGTGCCTAGTTTCTCCTTTTCACATTGTTCACATTTTCCACGAATCATGGAAATGGATGCTGATACCATAAGTATAGCAAACAATACCATCATTAAGATGGATTTTGTAACTACAAATTCTCCTACAGTAAATACTTCGGCAGAAATTAATGGGACGATGAACTTTCGTGTTGCGTAAACTGCTGCAATGGAAGGAATACCAAAAATAATAGCTGTCTTGATATTGATTAAGCCCTGTTTGTATTTAGGAATGGCACCTACCAATGAACTCGCTCCTACAACAAATAAAGAATAAGCCGTGGCTAAAATTGGATTAACACCAAAAAGGTAAACGAGTACTGGTACTGTTAAAATTGAGCCTCCTCCACCAATTAGGCCAAGTGAAATGCCAATGAGTAATGATGCAAAATATCCAATGATTTCCATAAACGGGTTTTATTCTTTTGTTGACACAAATCTCCGCGATAATCTTTAGCTTTAACGTGATTTTTATCACAAGCAACCGAAAATTTATATAGTGTAATTTACTATGAAATTCCAAGTACTCATATTGACTTTGTTCAAGATGTATTTCAGGTTTTCATGTGTCTCACCTTGATTACTTTTATTTACATAAATAAATTGAACATCTAATCCCTTCACTAGGTTTTTGGCATCCCAATTGATTTCCAAATTTGTTTGAATATAGGAAGGCATTCCGTATTTGTTTAATGCATAATTTTCTACAATTGGTAGGTCAAAATAACCGACTGATGGTTGAATTTTAAGCTTTAGTTTAGGAAATTGATACATGCCTCGAATTACGACTGCATTTACGCCTCCGTAACCTTCATTCCGTTCTCTAGGCATGAACGTATAAAAGGGATCCTTCCCCCATTCTCTTGGCATAAGATATCTTCCCTCTGAGCTGATTTGATTAAAGTTGATCGAGGTGCTCCAGCGTTTATTTTCTATCGCTAATTTTAGCCCCCAGCTTGCGGCATGTTGATTTTTTTCGTCAAATAAATTATTCCCTAATGCATGTTGTTTAATTGCTTGTATACCAAATGTAAGTTGGCCTTCGCCAATTTTCTTATGATATTCTACTTGAAAGAATGCCGTATTTGAAATTTGATCGACGAAAAGGTTAGAAAATTTAATACTTATGTTTTTGTTGATTTGTTGGTTTAGACTAGTAATTATGATACCATTACTCGTTAATTGGCCTGCATAGCTCGATTTTTGTCCCAGGGTATTTATGCCGACAGGATAGTAACCTATGGAAGAGGCGACGGAAGACCAACCCATGGTTCCACGGGGTGACATTTCATAAAGGTAGGCGAATTCCCATTGTTTATATTGGCCATACATTCCCCCCACCGCACTTGGGCGCATTCGACCATCCTGAGGGTTAATGAAAGGTGTATTGATAACTTGTCGGCCTACAGTTAGCTTGAAATTATTTTTAGCGTATTGAAGATTTAATTTCTCAATTCGAGATAAAAATGTTTGATTACTGAGGTTGGCCTGATCAAAAAGACCGATTTCATAGCGACTTGTAGGTACTGAGTTCGAATTCAAAAAAGAGCTTGTGAGGGAACTAGCTGCTTCAGCTGTCCAATATTTTTGGAAATTATATTTAACTCCCATTTCCCCTGCAATTGCATTCGCCTCATAGTCTGATAAATGTGCACGATTATCTGTTTCCATATGGAAATAGCGCAGTTTGCCATAAAATGGGGTTTGCGAAAAACTAGAAAAGCTAATGAATAGAAATAAATACTTTGTCATTTAACAAAGGTCTAAATCTATTTGGATTCAATCCGTGATGAATATCACAGCGCTTTTAGGTCTACTATCTCGATTTGATTCTTATTGATTTTGATATGTCCTTTCTCTGCTAATTTCTTCATCAAACGTGAAATGACCTCTCGAGATGAATTGAGTTCCGTAGCGATGTCGGTGAATGAAACCTTGATTATATTATTTTTTAAACTCTTTTGGTGCTGTTTTAAATACCATAAGAGACGCTCGTCCAAATTACGAAAGGCGATGTGATCAAGTGTATCCAATAATTCTTCAAAACGTGAGCGATATGTTTCCAAGACAAATTGATACCACGACTTGTATTTTGAGGCCCATTCGTCCATCAGCTCAACAGGTATCGTTAAAACTTCCGTGTCAACCAAAGCCTTCGCCATGATTTGACTATTCAGATTTCGTGCGGCACAAGTCATTGAAATGGCACATGCCTCACCCGGGTGAAGGTTGTACATAAATACTTCGTTCCCTTCATCATCCTCGCGAAAAACTTTGATGATTCCTTTGGTTACTAACACGGCGGAGCGAATGCTTTGGCCTGTTTTCATGAGAAATTCATCCGAATGAAACTTACGGATGACTCCCACTTGTTGGATTTTCTTTTTTAATTCAGGCTCGAATTTGGCTAATATATCTGATTCCATGGTCCTTATTTCCAAATCCCCAGACTGAAGTCTGGGGTTATTATTTGTGCTAATGTTTTTATTAATCACCAGACTAACATCTGGGCTCATTATCCGTGTTTTCTAAGCTCTGGCTATAGTCTGGGGAGTTCCTAATAAGCAATCACTTTTTTCTCCCGACTGCTCTCCATCGCCGCATCGATCACTCGCATGCTATTTATCCCATCTTGTACAGAAACGGCGGGTTTTGCATCACCGCGTAAAGTTTGGAAAACATTTTCATAAAAGGCCATAAAATTTCCCTTTTCAGACGGAATGCGCTCCGGATTTCCTCCATCCACTTGTATAACGCCAAAATCCTGTGGGCTCTCCTGTCCCCAAGAATCCCCTTGCGGTTTTCTTCCTGCATCTAAATCGGCCTCCTGGCGGTCGGAACGCGTCTTGATAAAACTACCCAATTTGCCATGCAACTGGAACGCAGGAACGGGCACCTTGAAATAATATCCTGCCTTCAAACGCACACGCATGTCGGGGTAGTACAATAAAATTTCAAACAAATCTTCTACTTCAGTCCCAGGTCTCGTTTTACGCAAATCTGCAAAAACATGGGTGGGATTTCCGAATAAATGCAGGGCCTGATCAATGATATGAGGCCCTAAATCGAAGATAATACCCGCGCCTGGACCCGCAAGTTCCTTGTGCATCTTGGGCGATTTGGCACCATTGTATCTGTCAAAGTGAAATTCAGCTTCCACGATTTCACCTAAATCACCCGATTCGTAAACCTTTTTGACCGTTAGAAAATCAGAATCCCAACGGCGATTTTGGTAGACAAAAATATGTTTACCCACTTCTTGAGCTATTTTTTGCAATTCCAAAGCCTCTGCGGTGGAGTTCGTAAATGCTTTTTCAACGACTACGTGTTTTCCAGCTTTTAGCGCTTGGGAAGCATAATCAAAATGCGTTGGAATCGGCGTATTAACGATGATTAATTCAATGTCAGCATCTTGTATGACCCCTTCCAATGAATCATAGGAATGAGTTCCTGGATAGGCTTTTTGGATGTTTTTTTGAGTCCGTTCATAGGAGCCTACGAGTTCAAATCCGGGATGTATTTCGAGGAATGGCGCGTGAAAAATGCGGCCCGACATCCCATAAGATAATAATGCGCTTTGAATTGCTTTCATGAAGTAAAAATAGGAAATTTAGTGCTTTGTTACATAAACCTATTCACATGAAAAAAATACTCGTTTTTGCTTTGCTAAGTTTAGGCGCCTATGCCCAGCAACCCTTAGTTTCTCATATTTATACCGCTGATCCATCTGCGCATCTTTTTCAAGGGAAAATCTACATTTATCCTTCACATGATATCGATGCGGGTGTCAAAGAAGATGAT
>DKIP01000061.1 GCA_002454335.1 Cytophagaceae bacterium UBA6715
CAAAAGCAAAAATAACCGCATTCGTATGTAATGGACGAATCCGACCGAATGAGCCATATTGTGTAATGTTTGCCGCTGGTTCAAAGAGTTGGGTAGCGATGATTACTCCGACCAACATTCCTACGATTCCCCAAATGATCGTGGCAATGGCAAAGTTTCGAACAATCTTATTGTCATAAGAAAACTGTTCTAACGTAGTAGTTTTTGTGCTCATAAGCGTTTATTTGTTGTTTTTGTACTCTTTTTCTTCTAATAAAATACGCATGCTTGGTGTAATTAAATCATCTTGTTGGCCAGATCGAATCGACCAAATAAAGGCAATCAAAAATCCAACGGCCATTAGTAAACTCAACCCAATCATAACATACATTATTTCCATTACAGGCTATTTTTTACAGTTCAAAATTCATCGATTTGTAAAACTTAAATTATGACCTTGGTCACCTTTTCGTTTGGTTAAATATGATTTTAAGCTTTTGCCTCTCCAATTCATGCCTGTATTAGCAATCAAAAGCATACTCAATGAGTTTACAGGCATCAAGATTGCAGCGATTAATGGGGAAAGTGTTCCTTGGACTGCATAACTTAATCCAAACAGGTTGTATACCAAAGAGAGAATAAAGCTGGCTTTTATAAGCGTTAATCCGAATTTGGTGAATTTGAGAAATACGGGTAAATGGATTAACTGCTTACCTTGTAAAATGGCATCACTGGATGGGGTAAAATGCAGGTGATCTTCTGATATCGCGATGCCCACATGAGCTTGTTTTAAGGCTCCGGCATCATTCAAACCATCTCCGACCATGGCTACTTTCTTCCCTTGTGCTTGTAATTTCTGTATGAAATTCATCTTATCTAAAGGGCTGCATTCAAATTGGTAATGAGTTTTTTCAGGAAACCAATCTAATAATGTTCCAGCATGATTTTTTTTGTCACCAGATAATAAATAAACCTCATAATTAGCCTGCAAAGCATGTAGCATATATTCAATCCCCTGACGGTTTTGCCAAGGAAATTCGATATATCCGATGGGCTCCTCCCCGATTCGAATGTACAATTGACTTTCCGACCGAATGAAATCTTGCTGTTGCACTAGTGCATGTCCCGTGAATCGAGCATGCCCCACTTGATATTTTATGCCTTGACAATGTGCTTCGATCCCCTTTCCCGGAATTTCTACCATGGAATCTAAAGGCTCTGTGCTAATCATTTTTTCAGCCTGGAAATATTGGGTCAATTGTCTAGATAAAGGATGCGTTGATTGGTTGACCATGGAGAATAGGATACGCGACTCAAAAGGACTTAAATCTCTTACAAAGCGGAATTTAGGTTTTACGTCTTGATGTAAAGTTAAGGTTCCCGTTTTATCAAAAACGATGGCATCTATTTGGGACATCCGTTCGAAAGCTTGAATATCCTTCACAAAGAAATTGAATTTGGCCATCCATCGAATTCCATGTCCCAATGCGAATGGATAAGAAATAGCCAAAGCGCATGGACAAGCAATGACCAATACACTGACAACAGCATTTTGCCATTTGCTTGGGTCTTGCTGGAACCAATAAACTCCAACCGCAACTGCAAGACTCAATAAAATAACGGTAAAATAGGCCCCGACAGTATTGGCAAAATTTTCCCAATTCTCCGTTTTATGGTTGGGGTCTTTAAATGCCTGCTGTTCCCATAATTGGGTTAGATGACTTTGATTTAATGCTTTTTTGATTTCAATCTCGATGAGTTCACCTTGATGCCTTCCACCGGCATACATGGAATTTCCTGGTTCCAAGGCTATGTATTCACTCTCGCCAGTGACAAAACTATAATCCATTTGGCTTTTACCTTTCACTAAAATGGCATCTGCCGGTATAATTTCTTGATTGCGAATAACGAGGTGATCTCCCACTTCAATTTCCTCCAAAGGACATGTTTGCTCCTTACCTTGTATTAGTTTGCTGATAACTAAAGGAAAATAGGCTTTGTAATTCCGTTCAAATGAAAGAAAATCAAAGGATTTTTGTTGGAACCACTTTCCAATTAACAAGAAAAATAATAAGCCTGAAACGGAATCAATATACCCAGCCCCCGTATGAGAGAAAACCTCGTAAACACTCCTTAAATATCCTACCATTATACCCAATAAGATAGGTAACTCGATGGTCAACTTTCTTAATTTCAAATGTGACCAAACATTTTTAAAATAATCCGAACCCGAATAAAATACAGCGATACTACCTAATGCGATATTGATATACCCAAACAAGCTTTTTAAGCTTCCTGACTCAATGCCCAAATACTCTGGAAAACTAAATAACATCGCATTACCAGCACAAAATCCAGCAATACCTAATTTTAAAAACAATTGATTTTGTTGGCTTGACAGCTTCCTTTGTTGGGCCTGCTCCTCTCCTGAATCTATCAAAGGCTCATATCCCAATCGGGCCAATAAGCTAGCCAAACTGCCAAGGTCAATTTTATCTTCTTTAAACCAAATCGTTAATTCTTTCTTGCCAAAATTTAGATTAGATTTCACAACTGCGGGCTCAATGCTAGCTAAATTTTCTAATAGATACAGACAAGAACGGCAATGGATAGCGGGTAAATGAAAATGTATTTTGGAAACCCCATTATTCGAAAAACTAATTAATTGATCTCGGAAGTGGGGATGATTTAGGAAATCGAAATTTTGGGCAGATGGAGCCTTACCAGGATTAATGTCGCATGTGTAGTAATCGCCTAATGCATTTTCGGAAAGCAGCTTATAAACCTGCTCGCATCCATGACAACAAAAGGATTTATGGTCAAATTGAATGATTTCGTCTTCACATGTTTCTCCACAATGAAAACAGGTTACGCTAGTAGCTACCGATGGACTTTCTAACTCAATCATCATAATTCATATGCATTACCAGGACAAAGTTGTACTTATTTAGCTTGGAATAACGTGACAAAACACACACAAGAAACTGATGATTGTCATAATTCTTGTCCATAGATGCAGCTACTTTTGAGCTGTCAAAATGACGAGGAATGAAACAATTGTTGGAAACAGAAAAAAAAGTCTTAGCGAGTGGTATCGAGATAAAATATCTCGCTGAAGAATTTTTGTTTCGACAAGGTCAGAAAGCCGAGTTTGTTTTTTACTTACACTGTGGTTCTATTTTACTTGAATGGCCCAATGAAAATAAGCGCTTAGTTATTGAAAATAAGCCTATTTTCATTGGCATCAATGAAGTATTACAGGGGGGTAAATATACTTGTACTGCGATGACAACAGATATGTCTGAGTTTCTCGTTTTTGACAGAGCTTATTTTAATCAATTGATTACTGAATTTGATCATGCAAAAGATTATTTCGAATCGATGATGTTGGAGTTTACAAGCCAACTCGATTTGCAGACAATCAAGGTATAAATATAGAGTGGTAAGTTAAATGGGTTTAAGCTCCTGCTGGATTTTGTCTGGCAGGGCTTTTTACGTTAATGGGCTATCTTTTTCTTTTTTCAGTGTATTATAAACCAATATATCCATCAAACTATTAACCCACTTGTTTAAAAATACCGTCAATTTACCTTGAAAAGTTAATACCAAGGTTTTCTTTTTTGCCTCATAAGCTTTTCGAATTTCGAAGGCTACCTCTTCTGCTGACATCATTTTTTCCTCTTCCCGCATTGTTTCTCCTGCGATGCTTCCATCACCTGTTAATGATGCGTTTCGAATATTGGACGCCGTAAAACCTGGACAAGCCGTTAACACATGAACCCCCGTTCCAATTAACTCAGTGCGTAATGCCTCTAGAAACCCATTCATCGCGAATTTTGAAGCAGAATAGCCTGTGCGAACAGGTAAACCACGGTATCCTGCAATAGATGAGATACCAATAATGCCGCCTTTACTCCGTTTTAAATAAGGCAAAGCAGCGTGGGTCGCATAAATAGTTCCCCAAAAATTAATGTCCATGACCTGTTTTAGCACTAGAAGGTCTACTGTCTCAAACATTGAGCGCATTGATATTCCCGCGTTATTGATTAAAAGGTCGATTCTTCCAAATTGATCGACCGTCTCTTGTATCATCTTTCGTGTTTGTTCCTCTGAGCTACTATCACATACAATAGCATGTTGATGGATGTTAGCCGCTTCTAATTCTGCCGCAGCTTCCTTCAACTTGGATTGATTTCGGCCAGTAATGACAATGACGGCACCTTTTCTTCCAAATTCAAACGCCAACGCTTTCCCGATACCTGAACTAGCTCCTGTGATGATAACAACTTGATTCTTCATGTAAATTAATTTGCTTACGAAGTTAAGGTTTTATCTTGAATTGGTTGGCTTGCCCACATAAAGCCGTATTTTTGTGCACATTTTTAGCAGCATGAGTAAGAAGAAAGAAAAGAAAGCCCCAGTGGTGTTGGAACAAATCGCCATTTTGGATTTTGCCGCGGAGGCAAAATGTATTGCCAAAGTGAACGACGAAGTAATTTTTGTACAAGGTGCGGTGGCTCCGGGTGATATCGCCGATTTGCGTATTTTAAAGTCGAAAAAGAGCTTTAAACAAGCGCAGGCAATCAATATTCAACCACTTTCTAAACATCGTACCGAGGTGGCTTGTAGTCATTTCGGGATTTGTGGAGGCTGTAAATGGCAACATGTCTCTTATGAATCACAAGTGGCATTCAAGGCCCAACAAGTTAAGGATAATTTGACGCGAATTGCGAAGGTGAAATTGCCAGAATTCCAACCCATTTTAGGTTCAGAAGAGACTTATTATTACCGAAATAAACTAGAATTTACCTTTTCTTGTGCGCGGTGGCTGACAGAAGATGAGATTGGGAAAGAAGATTTAGGCAACATGAATGCTTTGGGATTTCATGTTCCTGGTCGTTTTGATAAGATTCTACCTGTGGATCATTGTTACCTACAACCAGACCCATCGAATGCGATACGTAATGGTGTTCGTGATTTTGCTAATGCGAATGGTATCTCCTATTATGAATTGAAAAACCAACAAGAGGGTGCTTTGCGTAATTTGATTATTCGGAATACTGCTACCGAAGAATGGATGGTTACGGTACAGTTCGCTTATGCAATGGAAGATGAAATTAAATTAATCATGGAATATTTGAAATCTTCATTTCCCATGATTACCTCATTAAACTATGTTGTTAATCAAAAAGGGAATGATACTTTCCATGATTTAGAAGTTGTCTGCTACCATGGCAAACCATTCATGGTTGAAACGATGGAAGATTTGAAATTTCAAATTGGCCCCAAATCCTTCTTCCAAACGAATGCAAAACAGGCCTTGAAATTATACCAGTTGGTGCGCGAATATGCCGACTTACAAGGCAATGAGGTTGTATATGACTTGTACACAGGGACGGGAACGATCGGTCTGTTTCTAGCCAATCATGCAACTAAAGTTGTAGGATTAGAATATGTGGAGATGGCGGTAGAAGATGCAAAAATTAATGCCGAATTAAACGGGATTACGAATGCTACGTTCTTTGCTGGCGATATGAAAAAGGTGTTAACGGAAGATTTCATCGCGATTCATGGTGCTCCAGATGTTATCATTACAGACCCACCACGTGCGGGAATGGATTTAGATGTAGTCAATCAAATCCTAGCCGTAAAACCGAAGAAAATCGTTTATGTAAGTTGTAATCCAGCGACACAAGCGCGTGATTTAGCTTTATTAGATGTAGCATACGTGGTAGATGTGGTACATCCGGTGGATATGTTTCCACAGACCCATCATGTGGAGAATATTGTTAGATTAATAGCTAAGAACTAAGAGTTAAGAGTTAAGAATTAAGAGCTAAGAATTAAGAGTTAAAACAACTCTTCACTCTTAACTCTTATCTCTTACCTCTGACCTCTGACCTCTGACCTCTAAAAAGGGCTATTCAACGGATCAAAATCATGCTCCGGAGGTAAATTCATCTTACTTCCTTTGAATACAGCATCTCCTCCACCCTGTTCAAAGTTTGAAGTTTGATCACCTAGATTACTTAAGTTAAAGCTTTCGCCTCCTTCAGCCCCACCAAACGGTTGGAAATCCAAATCGCAATATTTCGTGAATTTACCAATGAACTTCAACCAAACGCTGTCCAAAGAACCGGACCGGTTTTTGGCCATGATAATTTCTCCCATGCCCGCTAATGAATTTCCGTTTTCATCGGCAGTAATCTGATAGTATTCCGGACGGTAAATGAACATAACTTGATCGGCATCTTGCTCAATGGCGCCCGATTCACGAAGGTCAGATAACTGTGGTTTCTTGTTTCCACCACGTGTTTCCGTTGAACGGTTCAACTGCGATAGCGCAATCACCGGTACATCCAATTCTTTGGCTAATTGCTTCAAGGCACGCGAGATTTGTGCAATTTCTTGTTCACGATTACCGCTTGCTCCTTTGCCGCCGTTATCTCCGGTCATCAACTGCAAGTAGTCAATAACAATTAATTTAATGTCTTTTTGGGCCTTTAGACGTCGACATTTCGCTCGAAGTTCAAGGATAGATAAGGCGGGCGTATCATCAACGAAGATTGGTGCTTCATATAAACGCTTGATTTTCGTATGTAATTGTTGCCACTCATGTGGTTCTAATTTTCCTTTACGAATCTTTTCAGCTTCAATTTCCGCTTCTGCAGAAATGATACGATTGACTAATTGTACCGCACTCATCTCCAGCGAGAATAAGGCAACGGCATGGCCCCATTCTACGGCAGCGTTCCGACAAGCCGAAACAACAAAGGCCGTTTTACCCATACCTGGACGTGCAGCGATGATGATTAATTCTTGTTTTTGCC
>DKIP01000101.1:0-5552 GCA_002454335.1 Cytophagaceae bacterium UBA6715
TTCCCGTCGTGGTATTTACATTCCGACAAACCTGCCACAATATCTCCTTTGCTTTTTTAGCGATGTATTGCGTTTCATTTAATTGCCTTGCGATGAAATCTTCAGGAATTTGCTCATTAGCGAGCAACAATTTGTCTGCTTTTGATTTTGATATCTTTTCAGACTTTAAGAGTTCTTTGACGCGAGCTACAAATTGATCAAATTCAGAGGATGACCACTTTTGTTTTAAGAAAGAAAAAGCTGTTTGATTACTCTTCTCAATATTTAAATCCCGCTCACATAAGGTCTTATTTGAATATGAATCATCGAATAGGCGAGATTGTGGGATGATATGCTCGATATCGTATTTATTGGTGAATAACTCAGAAGCTGGAATTGGTTTACCCGTATATAGGGAAATACAACCAGCCTCTTGCCACAACCGATATCGAATGACATCATTTTTTGTCACTCGAGCCAAGTTAAATTCGGTGCGTAACTTTTGACGTATATCTTCATAGTCTTTTGTTGCTTTTGAGATAGCTGCCGTCATTCGTTTTCGCTGATCGTTATTGGCACGCAATTCACGTGCTAATTCAATTCGGATTTCATCAGGTTTCCCAAATTTCTCAGATTCCATAATGGCATTAACCACGTTAATGGTTTGATTTAAAATCTTTTCGACTACGGGATTTCGAAGTGAATTTTTCTTCACCAAATCCAATTTATCTGCCAACACACGCGCATCATTTTCAGCAGTAGACAATGAATATTTCGAATGCGATGCATATCCAGCACAAATGGTCGCAGCACTGTATTCCATTCCATCCGCTAAATGGGGCATAATTTTCCGCATCGCTCGAACGGATAAACTCCCATAATTTGGCTCTATACGAACGCTTAACATTGCCTTAGCATAATGCTCGGGCATATTGAATTTCTTTTTCAAATTTTCAACAAGTACCTGATCATCTTCTACCGTATAAATTAAATGCCATAATTGATAATAGGATTGTTTATCAAAATCATTGCCCGATAAATTCCAATTAATCGTTAGCAAATCAGGTGGCAAAGCCAAATCAGATAAAATTCGTACTACATCTGAATTTCTTAAGGGAGAACTTAATGCTGAGCTATCATTTCCTTGTTCTTCCCAAATATTTTTAAACACTCGAATAAATTCACTACGGGTTACATCTCCCTGGATTTCTTTAAAGTTCAATTTATCCTTCTTGGGATTTGCTCCTATTGCCTTCAATAAATCTGAATCTTTCAACTTGCCATTTGTAGATAAAATATCTTGAATCCCTAATCGGACATCATCATCAAGTTCAAATGTATTTTCGAGCAAGGCTAGATTATTAATGTTTTGCCACATTCTAAACTGCTGAAATACCGGGGAAGATTTGGGTGCAACACGAAAACGAGGCTCCAATTCACAAAAACTAATTAAGTGTTTTTGTGATTTTAGTTTCCGCTGATAAAAGATCGTAATATCCCGAACTTCTTTTCTTAATTCGTCCGTTAACAAGGGATAATAAGCTTTTTGAACTTCCCAAATTTGATCGAATTCATGCATATAATCCGAGCGCATAAAAACCATGTTACGCTGAGAAGCATGAGGATTTTCAATCAGTTTAGCATATTGATATTGCCCTACTGTTTGCTGATTAAAAACTAATTCTTTGCTTCGATTACTAATTCCCCCCAAATAGCCACTCGCTTTTGATATGGCTTGTTTAATCTCACATATTATAAAAGCCATTTCACTCTTATCAATCATCTGCACCAAACCCAAATTCCTCCAAGTAAAAGCTTCCATCTTTTTTCCCTTATTTTCTGCGATAGAAATACCTAACTCTTTAAAAAAATTACTTGCTTGAATTTTATTTTTACTCTTCAGTATTTGTAATAAATCTTTTGGTAAATCATTATGAAACTTTTGCTGCGTCTGAATGATCCGTTCAATTTCATTTTCTAAATCAGAACTATAAAAATCAGGTAACTTGGCTTTGGGGTTTTTGGAAAGTAAGTCAAAACAATAAGAGCCGGGGGTCAAATTTTTCGCAACTAATTCTTTTGCGACCTGCATACCATCAATAGCCTGGCCCATTTGTTCGATACCATCAGCAGCACCATCCTGGCCCTTCCGGCTCGATTTATACCCTCTTTTCTTATTAAGCATCAATAAAACGCGGACGAATTCTTCAGGACTTACTCGTTCGGTTGCTGATTTGGCTCGTAGGCCATAGGATTGATGCGTAGTCATCTTTCCCTCTTCAGCATATTTGAAATCTTTTGAAATAAATCCATTCGACTTAAAAATACGCAGTATTGCGTCTCGACGTAATTTAAATCGTTGTAATCCCCTACGAGCACCGCGAGCTAATGTTCGATTCTTATTTATCGAAATCGCATTACCTTTTTGAAAATCATTTGCCTCATCCGTTGAAATTGGTACAACTCGAACACCGGCTCCGATAATTTTAGATTGTTCATCGTCTTCATGAACGAATGCCCATCCTACTGATGTACTACCTAAGTCAAGTCCTAAAATTTTTCTCATACTATTTTTTATTCTAAAATATTGCTTAATATTGCACTACAATTTTGAAGTTATTCACAATAAGGATTATTCCGTTGTGCAAACATTTAAAGCGGCTTCGGTCGCTTTTTCTTTTTTTAATAACCACACAACTTCAAACCATAATTTTGTAATCTAACAGATTTAAATTTTTAATTCAATCCTCCGACTTAAATTGACATACATTTTAATGACAATTTATTTAACGGTCTTTCGCTACTTGTTTAATCCTGTTTACTTCCACTTTAATAATCTTTTGACAAAAATTCACTTATTCGAATTTTGAATATGTTTTCATTGGATTAGTTGGCAATTTTGAAAATAACTTATCATTTTTTCAAATGACAAAATTCCAACGATGAAATCAAATCAAAAACACATTCGGGAAATTCGATTTGAGGGAGATATGATCATCATTCAAGGCGAAAAAAAATCAATCAATACGGCTTTAGCTACGATTTCTCAAAAATTGATGAACGCATCCAGCATCGAACGAAACACATTCGAAATTAGTCCATCAGGAACTGGTGTACATTGGCCGCTCATCGACGAAGACCTCTCCTTTCCAAATTTATAAGCCTCCACCCTTTTCCCTTCGACTTACATTCAGTAGATTTGTTTACAGCATCTTAATGCGAGCTAAACCTATGAACTACTATAAAATATACCGCGTCGATTCGGGTATCCAAATCGAAAATGCGTCAGGGCAATTGACCCCAGTCATATCCGAAAATTGGGATAATTGCATCAATCATGATCATCTATTTCAATTCTGCGAAAAACAGTCATTCACCAGCAATTCACGCGCTTCCATCCAAACGCCTATCGACTCCCAGGAAATTTGGGCTGCAGGTGTCACCTATTTACGAAGTAAAGTGGCCCGCATGGAGGAATCCAAAGAATCCGGAGGCGATACTTTCTACGACAAGGTCTATGATGCGGAAAGACCCGAAATTTTCTATAAAGGCAATAAATTAAGAGCAGTAGGCCAACATGGCCTCGTGAGAATTCGTAAGGATTCCGCTTGGAATGTACCTGAGCCTGAATTGACCTTGTTCATTAATCGGCAAAATCAAATCGCGGGTTACCTCATCGGCAACGACATGAGTTCCCGGGACATTGAAGGCGAAAATCCCCTGTATCTTCCGCAGGCCAAAGTGTACGACGCCTCCGCGGGCATTGGCCCATGTTTATTGGTGACGGATAAACCTCTCGCTCCCGAAACGATCATTTCCATGCGCATTTTCAGAGCACAACAAGAAGTTTTTCAAGGTGATACGACCATTTCCCAAATGAAACGTAGCCACACCGAACTCAAGGACTACTTAACTCGAGAAATGAGTTTCCCACAAGGTGCTTATTTAATGACCGGAACCTGCATCGTGCCAGACCCACCTTTTACCTTACAAGCAAACGACGAAATACATATACAAATCGAGCCCATCGGCACACTGATTCAAACCGTACACCCATGAATTTAACAGGAAAACAACTTATAGGCTTTCAAACAAAAGCAGCTGGTCATCGGAATTTTCAAGGGGTTCAAGCAGCTACGGGCGAATTATTACCTCAAGTTTATACCGAAGCAACGGTTGATGAAGCTAACGAAGCATTCCAGAAAGCCGCCTCGGCGTTTAAAACGTATCGCAACATTTCCGACGAAAAACGGGCGAGCTTTCTTAACGCCATTGCTGAAGAAATTGTAGCCATCGGCGATCGATTAATCCAAACTGCATGCGCAGAATCAGGTTTACCCGAAGCACGCATCAGCGGAGAAAGAGGTCGGACGATTAGCCAAATTCAAGCATTTGCTAATTTCATATCAAACCCTGCTTGGAAACGAGAAATCGTCGATGAAGCGATGCCGGAACGCCAACCTATTCCAAAGCCTCGATTAGTCCAAATGCAAATTCCCTTGGGGCCTACAGTGGTTTTCGGAGCGAGCAATTTCCCATTAGCCTTTTCTGTAGCCGGAGGAGATACCCTATCCGCTTTAGCTGCCGGTTGTCCTGTGGTTTTCAAAGCACATCCTGCCCATCCAAATACCTGCGATTTAGTTGGCCAGGCCATTCAACAAGCGGCACAAAAAACAGGCATGCCTGATGGCACCTTCTCCCTTTTGCATGCGCAAGGACATGAAATCGGTGGATATTTGGTCCAACATCCATTAACGAAAGCCGTCGCATTTACCGGTTCCTACAAAGGTGGAAAAGCGCTATTCGACCTCGCAGTTCGCCGTGAGGTCCCTATTCCTGTCTATGCCGAAATGGGTTCCATTAATCCCGTTTATTTGTTTAGCGATCGAATTGCCTCACAAGGCGAAGCTTTGGCAGATGCATTTAGTCAATCCATTTGTTTAGGCGTAGGCCAATTTTGCACCAATCCGGGCTTGATTGTTATCCAAGAAAAGGATCAAGCGTTTTTAAATACCTTGGCCACAAAATTAGACCAAATGCCTTTGGGCACCTTCTTAACTGCTGGGATTAAAAAATCCTTTGAACATGGTTTTACGACCTTGAATCATCATCCCGCTACACAACGACTAACGGTTTCAGCTAGTCCAGCTCCCAGTTTATTTAGCACGCGCGTAAAGGAGGCATTAGCGCATCCTGAAGTGATGGAAGAGGTTTTTGGCCCTTGTACCTTAGCTGTTGTCTGTCAAGATTTGGCCGAGATGATTGCTTTTACGGAACAAATGCCTGGCCAACTCACCGCAACGATTCAAGCAGATCCCGTTGAGCTAACGACCTTAGATGAACTCATCGATGAAGTAAGCCAAAAGGTTGGGCGAATACTCTTAAACGGCTTCCCAACAGGCGTGGAAGTCTCTCCCGCAATGGTCCATGGTGGCCCCTTCCCGGCAACAACGGATGCTAGAACAACTTCAGTAGGAACTGAGGCCATTTATCGATTTACCAGACCGGTTTGTTGGCAGAATTTTTAGGCAACATAAAAACCCCAGGCTGAAGCCTGGGGTTCTACAGACTTT
>DKIP01000101.1:5653-15216 GCA_002454335.1 Cytophagaceae bacterium UBA6715
GGGGTTCTACAGACTTTAGCCTGGCGTTCCCTAGTTAAATCTCCACCACCACATTCTCAAAGGTCAAATTGCCCTCCTTATCCACATCCATCAACACCGCAGATTCCTTCTGAATCTTACCCGATAAAATGGACTTCGACAATTCGTTCAACACAACCCGTTGGAGAACTCGCTTCATCGGCCGACCGCCATACAAAGGATCAAATCCTTCTTTGGCTAATTTATCCAAGGCCTCCTCGGTCGCTTCAATTGTGATATGTTGCTCCGCCAAACGATTCTGAATCTCTTTAAACTGAATACTCAAAATCTTACGTGCATGCTCTTGCGTTAATGGCTCAAACAACACCACCTCATCCACCCGATTCAAGAACTCGGGGCGAACTTGTTGCTTCAACAAAGCCATCACCTCTTCTTTCGCCTCCTCCAACACGATGGCATTGTTCCAGCCCTCCATTTGGCCTAATTTCTCTTGAATCAAATGACTACCAATATTCGAGGTCATGATGATAATCGTATTCTTGAAATTCGCCGTCCGACCTTTATTATCTGTCAATCGGCCTTCATCCAACACCTGCAACAAGATGTTCCAAACATCTGGATGCGCCTTTTCAATTTCATCCAACAACACAACCGAATAGGGCTTGCGGCGTACGGCTTCCGTTAATTGACCGCCCTCATCGTATCCTACGTATCCTGGAGGCGCTCCCACGAGTCGGGAAACGGCATGGCGTTCTTGGTACTCCGACATGTCTATTCGAACGATTGCATTCTCGTCATTGAACAGATAGGATGCCAAAGACTTCGCTAATTCCGTTTTACCTACACCTGTCGTTCCTAGGAAAATAAAGGATCCAATGGGTCTGCGCGGATCTTGCAAGCCTGCACGGGAACGGCGCACCGCATCCGAAACCAATTCAATCGCTTGATCTTGACCCGCCACTCGCTTGTGTAACTCATCCTCGAGATGCAATAGTTTCTCGATTTCCGTTTGCAACATTTTGCTCACCGGAATACCCGTCCACTTCGCAACAACCTCAGCCACATTCTCTGCCGTCACCTCTTCCTGCAACATTCCATTCGCTCCCTGTGACTTCTCCAGTAAATCTTTCAACTTCTGCTCAGATTCTACTAAACGACCGTAACGTATTTCGGCCACTTTGCCATAATCTCCTTGGCGTTCCGCTTGATCGGCCTCCAACTTCAACTTATCAATTTTCTCTTTCTCCGCACGAATCGTATCCAAAACGCCTTTCTCAGATTGCCATTGCGCCCTCAGCGCATCGCGTTTCTCCGACAAATCAGCTAATTCACGATTTAATACCGCTTCTTTTTCTTTGTTATTTTCTCGACGAATCGCTTCGCGCTCAATCTCTAATGACATGATCTTCCGCTGAATATCATCAATCGCCTCGGGCACGGAATCAATCTCTAAACGCATTTTAGCAGCAGCCTCATCCATCAAGTCAATCGCTTTATCTGGTAAGTAGCGATCCGAAATATATCGGCTAGACAATTCCACCGCCGCTATCACTGCATCGTCCTGAATTCGCACCCCGTGATGCAATTCGTATTTATCTTTAATACCTCGCAAGATGGAAATCGCATCCGCTACATCCGGTTCATCCACAATCACGGATTGAAAACGACGTTCCAGAGCCTTATCCTTCTCAATGTATTTTTGGTACTCTTTTAACGTCGTCGCACCGATCGCATGCAATTCACCACGAGCCAATGCAGGCTTTAATAAATTCGCTGCATCCATGGCACCTTCTCCCCCACCTCCAGCACCAATCAAGGTGTGAATTTCATCAATGAATAAGACAATCTCTCCATCGGAATCCGTCACCTCTTTGATTACCGCTTTCAAACGCTCCTCAAATTCACCTTTGTATTTGGCACCAGCCACCAACAATCCCATATCCAAGGACATGACAATTTTGGACTTCAAATTCTCAGGCACATCACCTGATACAATTCGTTGGGCTAATCCTTCGACAATTGCCGTTTTACCTACACCCGGCTCGCCCACCAACATAGGGTTGTTTTTGGTGCGTCGGGAAAGGATTTGTAAGACCCGACGAATCTCTTCGTCGCGTCCAATCACCGGGTCAATTTTACCCGCCTTCGCTAATTCATTTAAATTCTTACCATACTTTTCTAAAGACTGGTAAGTACTTTCTGCATGTGGATCGTTCACTTTTCTATTTCCTCTTAGTTCGATGATTGCTTGTTTAAAATTCTTTGTTGTTAATCCGAGCTTTTTCAAGGCATCGGCCACGGAATCGTTTCCATCCAATAAGGATAAAAACAAAACCTCCACGCTCACAAACGTATCTCCAAAATCCGCTTTTAATTTATCTGCGCGTTGCAAAGCTTGTTGCAATGCATTGCTCGCATAGGCTTGGTCGCCTGATACCTTTGGGTAGGTATTCAAGATGGGCGCTAACGCAGTTTGGATTTGGGAAGGATTTACGCCTAATTTCTTCAAAAGAAAAGAAGCGGTTTGGGTATCATCTTGTAATATCGCCTGCAATAAATGCCCAGTCTCGATAGCCTGCTGGCCCCGCTCCTTCGCAATTTCCATCGCTTGCTGAATGATGACACCCGATTGGGATGTATAGTTATTCGGATTCATGTGGTTAAAATATTTGCAAGGGTCTATGCAATTGAACAACCAAGAATGAATAACGGAAATTCTGTCGTGAATCTTAAGATAAAAAGAGAGCAAAATCGGCCATTATGGCACGTATTAGGCGAATCTGTCTGAAATCGCCTGCTTAAATGCCGCTAACGCATCCTTCAGTTCCACAATTTCAATGGGAAATTGGCTAAACTCACAGACTTTGGCCTTCAACTCAATCTTCTCGCAGATATTATGCACTTGTGCAGCACCTAACGTCCCCGAATTCCCTTTCAAGGTATGAAGTTCAGATTGAACGCCTTTGCAATCATGAATTGCATAAGCCTTTTCCGCCTGAGCAATTTGCTCTTCTGCCTCTGAGATAAATTCGACCAACATTCCTTCGACAAATGAAGGATCACCACCCACGGCATCCGAAAGCGATTTCAAAACTTCTTCATCCACCACATGATGGGATTGATCCAGGTAAATATCCTGAGGTGCATGTCCATCATGAACCCATTTCCCTACCATCTGAATGAGCTGTTGAGCCCTGATTGGCTTCGCTAAATAATCATCCATTCCCGCAGCTAAGAATCGCTCCCTGTCTTCTTTCATCGCATATGCAGTCATAGCAACAATCGGAGGTAATTCGATGAACGATTTTTTCAGTCGGCGAGTGGTTTCCATTCCATCCATTTCAGGCATCTGAATATCCATGAGAACTAAATCAAAATCAGTATCCTGCGATAAGCGATTAATTGCCTCTTGCCCACTCGTGGCTGTCTCCACCAGACAACCAGCTTTCATTAATATTTGAGACGCAACTTTTCGATTGGTCGCATTATCGTCTACCAATAAAATACGCGCATGCACTTCTTTTAATGTTCCAGTAATATCGAATCGGCCTGCTTGTTGAATCGAAGAAGCCTTGGATGCATCACCGATAGCCAAACGTACGGTAAACCAGAATGTACTACCTTTTCCTTCCTCGGATTCAACACCGATTTCGCCTTCCATCATCTTACAGAATTCACGCGAAATCGCTAATCCTAAGCCTGTTCCTCCGTAATTCTTCGATGTTGAATTATCTAATTGCTGGAAGGCCGAGAATAATTTCTTTAAATTTTCCGCACTAATCCCAATTCCGGTATCTGTCACACGGACCAATAAATCCACATGCGTATCCGTCTTCTTCGCAGTCGAAACCGAAATCGTCACGGAACCGTTCTCCGTAAACTTTAAAGCATTAGAAGTTAAATTGGACAGAATTTGCAATAGTCGGGTTTCATCAGCAACAACGACCTTTGGAACATCCTCCGCGATGGAATAAGCAACCTTATTTCCTTTTTGATGGGCAATCGGAGTAAACAAAGCCATCAAACGATCCAATAAATCCTCGATTACCAAATCGGCCGGATGTAAAACCATTTTCCCTGCTTCGATTTTGGCTAAATCCAAAATATCATTTAGAATATGAAGGAGCGTTTCAGATGATTTACGAATCGTTTGTAAATAATCTTGTTGGTCTTCATTCAAAGGCGAGTCGCACAATAAATCCACCATCCCAATTACCCCGTTCATGGGCGTACGAATCTCATGGGACATATTCGCTAAAAACTGTTCCTTCACTTTCAAGGAATGTTCCGCCTGTTCACGCGCCTCAACGAGTTCTTTTTGGTATTTCTTCAGATCCGTAATATCCCTCGCGATACCAGAGACCTCAGCGATGTTTCCACCAGATTGAATCGGATTTAAGTAGATTTCTAACCACTTTTGTTCACCTGACTTTGTCGTCAGTTCCAATTCAAAGTGTTGTTTCTGCCCTCGGAAAGCTAGTTTATATTTTTCTTCCAATGGACGACGCTCATTCAGCGCAACCAGTTGGAAACCCATACTCTCCGTGCTAAAATTCAATTGTGGTTTGATCTGCAATTGCTGCTCCAGTAATTCCGCATATTCATGGTTAAAGCTCGTCAGCATGAGGCGTTTATTTACCGACCACATCAAGTGCGAACTTCCCTCGAAAATAGCATTCAATCGTGCCGTTTCATGCGCCAATGCCTCTTCAGCCTGCTTCCTTGCAATAGCCACAGCCACTTGACTCGAGATAAAGTCCAATAGCTCCAGATCTCGATTCTCGTATTTATTGGCCCGCTCATAGGACTTCACCCCAATGATTCCCGTTACGCGATCACCTATACGAAGCGGCACGCAAAGCATTACTTTGGGAACGACACCGTATAAATAGATCTTCTTGTCTTTGGCGAGTTGGTGAATATCATCATCATGCAAAATCAAAGGTTTATTCGCCATGATCGCATATTCTGTCAATCCATTTCCCAGTTTACGTTTGGTAAAATGGACGCGCGAGTCAAAATACTCGTCGATGTAATAAGGGAAATACAAATAGCTTTTGCCCGGATCGTATTGCGCAATAAAGAAATTCTTCACATCAATCACTTCACCCAATTGCTTGTGAATGTTCACATACAAATCATCCAGATTGGTCGAATTAATAGCTACCTGGGCAATGGATGAGAACAATTTATTCGCACGTTCCGCACGAACTTTCGCTGTCGAGTTATGCAAAATGCAACGGTATGCAGTAGGTGCGCCGCGTTCAAATCGACATGTTGCAGAACCCGAAACATAGAGTCGGCGACCATCTTTCCTTCGAAATACAGCCGTAAACTCGGGCAATTCCTCACCTTTGCTTAATAAATCAAATTGCGCCTGGGTAATATGAGCAAATTCGGGATGGAGTACATCTTGAATTTTCAAGTCACGCGCTTCCTCTTCGGAATAACCCATGGTTTCCAACCAGGCTTTATTGACAAAAAGAAAACGTCCTGAAATACCCGTAATTTGAATTAAATCGGTTGTATTATTGATTAAGTCTTGCAACTGGGCATTTGACCTACTTAAAGCTTCAGAAACCTTTTTGCGTTCGGTGATGTCCTCACCGATGATACTTAGGTAAGTGGTTTGGTCGGCTTCCTGAACGATGGTTGAGGCTACCTCCACCCACTTCATGGCACCCGTTTTGGTGACATAATTTCTTTCTCGATCTTCAAATAAACCACCTGAGGCGATCGCTTTTTGGAATGATGCTCGGCGGTCTTCGGTTTCGCCCTCGGGTAAAAGCGTTGCAAAAAAATCTTTTCCGTTTAACTCACCAGCTTTGTAGTTTAACAATTGGTGCGTGAAGGCATTCGCAAAAACGATGGTTCCATCGAGCGCCATGATGATACCAAATAACTTTAGGCTCGAAAGGGTCTTGATGAGGTTCTCTTTCGAAGTTGCCTCCGAAGCAATGTCATCGTTGATTTCCAACACGTCCAATTGCTTTTTCAGCTCTTGAATTTCCTGAATGAGATCGTCCTTCGTTTTATTTGCCCAAGCAGCCATGGCTTTATTCCCTATTTTTGCTTAAATGTACAAAAAAGGGCGTAATTTCGCGTACCCTTAAGCCCCAAGAACACGTGCAAGTAAGAGCAAAAAAGAATTTAGGACAACACTTTTTGAATGATTTAGATGCGGCCCAACGCATTGTGGATGGCTTACAGGATTATGCCAACTACCAAAAAGTATTGGAAATAGGTCCTGGCATGGGCGTATTGACACAGTATCTGGTCAAGAAGACAGCATACGAAACCTACTTGATTGAAATTGATAAGGAATCAGTCGAATACCTGCGCAAGAACTATTTAGAATTTTCAGGACCTCGGTTAATCGATGGTGACTTTTTACGCTATCCCTTGGAGAATATCTTCGGTGGTGACAAATTCGCAATTGTAGGTAACTTCCCTTATTTCATTTCTACGCAGATATTTTTTCACATTTTGGAATACAAAGACCAATGTGTGGAGGTCGTAGGCATGTTGCAAAAGGAAGTTGCCGTACGCTTAGCTGCCAAACCGGGCAACAAAGACTACGGTATCCTGAGTGTTTTACTTCAAGCCTATTACGATATCGAATACCTTTTTAGCCTCGGGCCTGAAGTATTCACGCCGCCACCGAAGGTCAACTCAGGTGTGATTCGTTTAGTCCGCAATTTCAATAAGGAATTGGATTGTGATCCGAAACACTTTAAGATGTTGGTGAAAATGGCCTTTAACCAACGAAGAAAGACCTTACGGAATGCATTGCGTGCGATGCAATTACCGGATCATCCCTTATTAACGAAACGGGCGGAACAATTAGGGGTAGAGGAGTTTACAACTTTGACCAAATTGTGGGAAGCCAACGGTTACCAAGGAGCATAAGAAAATAATATTGCCTTAACGGCATTTTGGGCAAAAATTCCGTAATTGCGGTTCAATCTAATTAACTCATCATGGAAGAAATCAATGTACAGCACCTTCCGTTTGAGCTCACCAAAGAGTTCTTAGAAGAAATTCGCATACTGATCACCGATCAAGCGAAAGATGAGATCATTGCCAAGATTGAGGATTTATTCCCCGCTGATATCACGTCGATTCTTTATGAATTAAATGGGGAGGAATCCAAGTATTTGGTCCAATTATTAGATACCAAAATTGCTGCTGCGATTATCTCTGCTTTAGATACAGATGATCGCAAGAAGTTCTTAAAGAATTTCACTTCCAAAGAAATTTCGGAATACATCAACATTGTCGATTCCGATGATGCGGTGGATATCTTAAACGAACAGCCTGTTCGTATACGCGAAGAAGTTATCGCTTTGTTAAAAGACCGCGAACAAGCACGCTTCATCATTGACCTCATGCATTATGATGAGGATTGTGCGGGAGGTTTGATGCAGAAAGAGTTAATCAAAATCAATGTCACACAAACGGTAACGGAATGTGTGGAGGAGATTCGCCGACAAGCCGAAGATGTAGAGAAGGTTTATTCGGTATACGTTGTGGATGATGATGGGATTTTATTGGGTACTGTTTCCTTGAAAAAAATTATTTTGGCTAAACGAGGCTCCAAAATTCAAGATGTTTTTGAGGCCGATGAAATCGTTTCCGTACAAACCTATAGCACAGGCGAAGAGGTGGCGGATTTGATGCAAAAATATGATTTGGAAGCTATCCCTGTTGTCAATATACAAGGCCGATTATTAGGTCGAATTACGATTGATGACGTAGTCGATTTCATCACGGAATCTGCGCAAGAGGATATTCAGGTGATGGCCGGTATCTCAGAAGACGTAGAAGAAGATGACTCCGTGTGGCTCTTGGTACGTTCACGCTTACCTTGGTTGATTGGTGGCATGGTAGGTAGCTTTTTAGCTGCTAAAATCATTGACCGTTTTGATGACACGATTGCGATTCTACCAGCTATTTCCGCATTTATCCCTTTGATAGGTTCTACTGGTGGAAATGTGGGAATTCAATCTTCCTCGCTCATCGTGCAATCTTTAGCGGATAAAAGCGGTTTAGATACAAGCTTATGGAAACGTCTCCAAAAGGTATTTGTCGTTGCCTTAATCAATGCATTGATTGCCGCCATTTTTGCGTTCGGATGTTCGATGTTGATCGATAGCGGAGAAATCATGTTATCCATTACCGTTTCACTCTCCTTATTTGCTGTGGTAATGTTGGCGTCCTTGATGGGTACGGTGACCCCCTTGGTGCTCAACCAATTAAAAATTAATCCTGCGGTAGCATCGGGGCCCTTTATCACAACGACGAATGACATCCTAGGATATGGCGTTTATTTCTTAATTGTCTATTTCTTGTTGTAGACAATGAGAGCAGTCATTCAGCGTGCAAGTTCAGCTTCCTTACACATCGAAGGCAAATTACATGCTTCCATGGGAACAGGATTTGTTGTGCTCTTAGGCATACATGTTGACGATAGCCCTGCTGATGTCGAATACCTCGTCGGAAAAATTCATGGAATGCGTATTTTTTCAGATAACGAAGGGAAAATGAACCTTTCCTTGGAACAGGTATCAGGCCAAATCCTATTAATTAGTCAATTCACCTTGTATGCCGATACACGCAAAGGGAACCGACCTAGTTACTTAGCTTCGGCAAAACCAGAACAGGCAATCCCTTTATATGAGCTTATGATTGAAAAGCTTTCCTCCGCCATGGGAGTCCCTATTCAAACGGGTGTATTTGGTGCAGATATGCAAGTTAGCTTATGTAACGATGGCCCTGTGACCATTATCATCGATTCAAAAACCAATTAACCATGACCTTAGAAGAAGCTCAAATACACGTGGACCAATGGATTAAAACGGTAGGAGTTCGTTATTTTAATGAGCTAACCAACATGGCGATGTTAACGGAGGAGGTAGGCGAAGTGGCGCGAATCATCGCTCGTCGTTATGGGGAACAATCGGAGAAGGAATCAGATAAAAACAAGGATCTAGGTGACGAAATGGCCGATGTGCTCTTTGTCTTAATTTGTCTAGCTAATCAAACGGGCGTTAATTTAACAGAGGCCTTAGCGAAAAACTTAGCTAAGAAAAGTGTTCGTGATGCAGACAGACATCACAACAATCCCAAACTCAAATAATCCCTACTTACCTGCTGGTACTTGGCTATCCGAAATGCGTTTGCTCATGCTTTTCCCTTCTTCTTTGTTTGGAATAAAGGGACGCACTAAGGAGATCAAATCCAAGCTTGGATTCAATTTTTGAATCACTTCATGGCGGACATCAAATTCTGTTTCGCCGGAAATTTGTTGGTATTCTGCATCCGAAATCCCATCATGCTGATTAGATGCATTGGAAAAAGAGGCCAAATGTCCTAAGGTACTATCCCCCATCAATTTACCCCCTTCCCAAGAAACAACGGAACCAGCATGCTTCCAGTTAAATCCAGATAAGGTAAAGTTCTTTTGATTGATGGCTTGAACAGATTGTAATGGCATCCCCAACAATAATCCTGAATCCGTTTTCCACTCCGAAGCGTTTCCGACGATCGTCACATCGACGATTTGACCATCCCGGTAATATACA
>DKIP01000081.1:0-709 GCA_002454335.1 Cytophagaceae bacterium UBA6715
TGTTGGGAACGGCGCATATTTTACAATCCATTAAAGAGGATTTTGAGGGCACAGTGAAGTTGATATTCCAACCGGCAGAAGAAAAAGCGCCGGGTGGAGCTAGCATCATGATCAAAGAGGGCGTTTTAGAAAACCCGAAACCGTTGAGCATTTTTGGCCAGCATGTAGCCACAAACGTTCCCGTGGGGAAAATAGGTTTTCGTGAGGGCATGTACATGGCAAGTACAGATGAATTGTATATAAAGGTCATTGGTAAAGGAGGGCACGGTGCCATGCCAGATGCCTGCATTGACCCGATCGTCATAGCCTCGCACATCATTGTGGCGATGCAGCAAATCATTTCTCGCAATAAGAACCCGAAGTTTCCATCGGTGTTGACCTTTGGTAAGATTGAAGGATTGGGAGCAACAAACGTGATACCTGACGAAGTCAATATTGCGGGAACTTTCCGAGCGATGGATGAAACATGGCGTGCAGAAGGATTGGATAAGATGAAGAAATTGGCGGAAGGCATTGCCGATGCCATGGGAGGCCAAGCAATTTTCGAGGTTTTAAAAGGCTATCCATTCTTACAAAACAACCCTGAATTAACCCGGAAGGCCAAAGCTGCCGCTATCGCCTACATGGGCGAAGAGAATGTGGTCGATTTAGACCTTTGGATGGCCGGAGAGGATTTCGCTTTTTACACACATCATGTGGATGCATGTTT
>DKIP01000081.1:889-4545 GCA_002454335.1 Cytophagaceae bacterium UBA6715
AGTTAAGAGTTAAGAGCTAAGAATTAAGAAATAATAAATAGGAAAAATATTTCGACATAAAAAACCCCAGGTTTCAACCTGGGGAATCCATACAAAACGAACAAGTTTTAGCAAAGAGAAAAGCTTTGCCAAATAAAACAACTAAAACTCCATCGGATCAGGCCATTTGAAATCATAGCTTAATTCCTCCACGATTTTATCACCGGAAACAATTTTGCCCCCTAAACACGGTTGGCTTGAGTCCCAATACCCTGGATTCATCCCACGTTTTTCACAGTCATTCATTCCCACATCTTGTTTGGTTGGATGCTCAGGAGCAACAATGTTATAGACTCCTGCTGGAATTTTCTCACAAGTCAAGGCGATCAAATTCACCACGTCATCTTTGTGCACATAATTCACTGGGCAATTCGCACCGTCATTACGTTTGTTTGCGAAGTATTTGGCGACAAACCGATCGCCACCCATTAAGCCGGCTAGTCGCAAAATCACGAAGGGAACCGGAGAGGCTTTAACAATAGCTTCTGACTGTGCCATCAAGGAATTTTCATTTATTTCAGCTGTTTCATCAACGATCGCAGAGACATTTGCGTAAACGGATGTAGAAGAAAGGAAGATTATTTTATCTACTTTTTTAGGATCTAAGCCATCGACCCAAGCTTGCACGATGCGCAAATACTGCTCCTCTGAGTTTTTCTTTCTGCGGGGCGGAATAGCCCATACTTGAATGGCCGATTGATTTAACAGCGCCCATTCCCCTTCGGTGGTTTCATCCGTCGCGCGAAAATCCACAACTTGAACTTTGGGATGCTTGGCTTGTTGGTGCACTTGCGATGCAGAAACCTTAACCTCAAAATCCGCTAAAGCCAGTTTAAATGCCAATGGTGCGCCTACCCAACCGCCTCCGTAAATACTTAGGTTCTTTTTCATAATTTTATGCACCTTTGGAACAAATGCAAAACAAAGATAGTTTATAAGCCATGAATAAAATGTTTTTTGTGCCCTTAATCACCATCGTCTTAGTCGCGTTAGACTATTATGTTTGGATGGCGGTTAAAACGGCTCTTCGGAAATCACGTACAAATGTTCGTCAAACAGCTGCCTTCATTTATTGGGGTTTTACCGCTTTCGTACTAATCGGTACCATTTCATATAATACTTTGCCATTGCATGCCTGGAAAAACGAATTCCGAATTACCTTCATGGCACTTGTAATGATTTCGGTAATCAGTAAATTGTTCATCATCATTTTCTTGCTTTTAGAAGACATCAGCCGCTTTTTCCGCTGGGGAAGCAATAAAATCCGCAAAAAAGATCCAAGCGCAATTAGTCGGCATGAGTTCTTATCACAAGCCGCCCTCGCTGTTGGCGCAGTTCCTGCCGCAACCTTTGCTTTTGGGATCCTCTCGGGAGCACATGATTATCGCATCGAAAAAGTGAGTTTAAAGATTCCTAAACTTCCCAAAGAGTTCCGAGGCATGCGCATCGCGCAAGTTTCAGACATTCATTCAGGCAGTTTTTTCAACAAAACAGCCGTACAAGGTGGTGTGGATATGTTGATGCGTGAAAAGGCCGACATGGTATTTTTCACGGGCGATTTGGTCAATAATGAATCCAAAGAAGTGGAGGATTATTTTAATATGTTTTCCAAAATAAAAGCCCCATATGGTGTTTACAGTACATTGGGAAATCATGACTATGGAGATTATGTAAAGTGGAAAAGTGCTGAGGCCAAAAAACAAAACTTACAAGATTTGATGAAGGCACATGAATTAATGGGCTGGAATCTGATGATGGATGAGAATCATATCATCACAGAATCAGGAGAGAAATTGGCCATCATCGGTGTTCAGAACATTGGCATCGGGCGTTTCCCCTGGTATGGTAATCTTTCCAAAGCCTATGCGGGCACAGAAGATGCATCGACCAAATTACTTTTATCTCATGATCCAACGCATTGGAATGCGGAGGTGACGAAGAACAGCAAATTCCATGACATAGATGTTGCTTTTGCGGGCCATACACATGGGGCGCAGTTTGGGGTAAAAATTCCAGGCTTTGAAACTTGGTCACCTGCGAAATACATTTATAAACAATGGGCGGGCTTGTATGAAGAAAACGGGCAGCAATTATATGTGAATCGCGGATTTGGATATTTAGGCTATCCAGGGCGCGTAGGGATGCCGCCGGAGATCACGGTATTTACATTGAGTGAAGAGTGAAGAGTGAAGAATTGAGAATTTAGTCTTCGGATTGACAACTGATAACTGACAACTGACAACTGATAAATGATAACTGGCAAACGGTAACAGACCACTCCCTCCGGACTAGTGACTAGCGACTAGTGACTGACCACAGCCCGATTTTTTTCGCTTTCCTTTTGCTCCTTTCTAAAAAAAAGCTATTTTTGCATCCCAATTAAATTGGTTTCGTGGCCGAGTGGCTAGGCAGAGGTCTGCAAAACCTTCTACAGCGGTTCGAATCCGCTCGAAACCTCAAAAAACCTTCCACAATGGAAGGTTTTTTTGTTCAACTCCATTTTGTGCAAATCCCTCTAAAAAAATTACACTTTCACTTTGGGTTTATTTTGAAAGATTCTAAATAATCAATTAAACCTTAAAAAAACCTGAAATTGTTTCTCCTATAAATTGTTTCCTAAAAAATCGGAATGTAGTTTTGCGCACTGAATTAAAATGTGAAAACCAACATGATGTTTTGCAAGAAATCAACACTCGTTAAAACCTTTTTATCCTTTGCGATACTCTTGGCTAGCGTTAGCGCAACATTTGCGCAAGATGCAGCAGAAGGCGAAACCTTATTCAAAAACAACTGTGCTGCATGCCATAACACTTCGGATGAAGTATTGGTAGGTCCTGGTTTAAAGGGCATTAGCGAAAGACGTCCAATTGAATGGATTGTTAAATGGGTACACAATCCACAAGCTGTTATTGCTTCAGGCGACAAATATGCGAATGATTTGTACAACAAGTTTAATAAGGCGGCAATGACTCCATATCCAAACTTCACGGACGCTCAAATCAAAAGTATCGTAGCTTATGTAGATGCTTCGAACGCAGCTCCAGCAGCTCCGGCAGCAGGTGCGGCTCCGGCAGCAGATGGCGCAGCAGCTCCGGCAGCTCCAAGCTCAGGTGGCATGTTAGAAGTATTATTAGTAGGGCTATTAATTATCATGGTATTAGTTCTCATTGCCTTACTTTCAATCGTTAGCACATTAGGCAAAATCACAAAAGGTGAAGCTTCGGAGGATAATCCTTTTATGCAACGTGTAGGAGAAAATTTGAAAGCGATGGCTGCTAATTCATCTGTCAAAACAGGGATTTTAGTTTTAGCATTATTGTTAGGAGGAAAAGCAACTATTGATGCAGCCTACGGTGTAGGTATCCACCAAGGATATGCTCCAGAACAACCAATCAAATTTTCACACAAATTACACGCGGGTCAATATCAAATTAATTGTAACTATTGCCACACTGGTGTATATGCAGGTAAAGGAGCAAACGTTCCTTCAGCAAATATCTGTATGAACTGCCACAATGCGATCAAGCGTGAGTCTCCAGAAATTCAAAAAATCTACCGTGCGATTGAAAACAACGAGCCTATTCAATGGGTACGCGTTCACAACTTGCCGGATTTAG
>DKIP01000082.1:0-6330 GCA_002454335.1 Cytophagaceae bacterium UBA6715
GTCAAATCAGCTCCTGTCAACAAATTCTGCGATAGTAAAGCAAGATCTGAAATTTGCTTCGCTAAAGCTTTTTGCTCTTCTTCAGATTCCAAACTCGCTAATTTGCTAATCAAAGGATGATTCGCATTGACCGTGATATTATAGGTCGTAGGCATCGCCCCAAACATACCCATACCACCGCCGTTTTTCGACATTTCACTCATGCGGCGCATAAATTCATTTTGGGTGACAATGGCCGGTAATTCGTCGGGTGACATCGCCTCTACAGCTACTAATTTTTGTTTATCATTTAGCGTTTCTTCGAAGACTTTCTTGACACTTTCTTTTTGGGTGTCACTCAGAACGGCTTCTAAGTTGATTCCGGTATCGATTAATTTATCAATTCGGTCTGCATCTACACGCTTCCATTGGGTTTTCTCCAATTTGGCTTCCATGGCTTGAATGAAATGACTATCGATTAAGGAATCCAGTCGTAATACCGAGTACTCTTTTTGTTTGGCGGATTGAATAAAGGCATCTTGCTGTTGTTCGTCAGTCGTATAGAGATAAACTTTGTTGCCATCTTTATCCGTTTGTGCTGCCTGAACCTCTTCAGCGTATTCGTCTAACGTGAAATATTTGTTATTCGTATCTTGAACTAAACAAAAATTTGTCGCGCGTTCCATGAATTTCTCATCGGAAATCATCCCATATTTGACGAATAAGCCAATGTTCGCGAATTTCTCTTCGAATGCCGCGCGGTCTGCCTTAAATAGGTCGGCCAATTTATCCGCGACTTTTTTCGTGATATACGAATTGATTTTTTTGACATTTGAATCTGCCTGTAAGAAAGAACGCGAAACGTTCAAGGGAATATCGGGTGAGTCAATGACTCCGTGCAATAACATCAAGAATTCGGGAACGATGTCTTTAACTTCGTCAGTTATGAACACTTGACGGCTGTATAATTGGATCTTTTCGCGCTGTAGCTGCATTTCATTTTTCACTTTCGGGAAGTATAAAATACCCGTTAGATTAAATGGATAATCCACATTTAAATGAATCCAGAATAAGGGTTTTTCTTGCATCGGATACAATTCATCGTAGAATTGTAGGTAATCGTCATCTGTTAAATCGGAAGGGGATTTTGTCCAAATTGGATTTGGATTATTAATGATTTTCTCCTGAAATTCAATTGGCATCGGTAAAAACTTGCCATACTTTTCCAAGATGGATTTCAAGCGATATTCTTCCAAGAATTCCTCGGAATCTTCCGCGATGTGTAGAATAATATCCGTTCCCCGTGTTTTCTTTTTGGCTGAGCTAATCGAATATTCAGTTGAACCATCGCAAATCCAACGAGCTGCCTCGGCGCCATCTTGGTAGGATTTCGAAATGATTTCCACTTCTTTGGCAACCATGAACGCGGAATAGAATCCTAAGCCAAAATGACCGATGATTCCTTTGTCCTCACCTTGATCTTTGTATTTCTCCACAAATTCTGTGGCGCCTGAGAAGGCGATTTGATTAATGTATTTTTTTATTTCTTCAGCTGTCATCCCGATTCCGTTGTCGGAAATCGTGATTGTTTTCTTGTCTTTGTCGAAGCTTACCTGCACTTTTAATTCACCCAATTCGCCATTGAATTCGCCAATAGAGCTCAATCGCTTGATTTTTTGGGTGGCGTCTACCGCATTGGAAACCAACTCACGAAGGAAAATCTCGTGGTCCGAATAGAGAAATTTCTTAATAATTGGGAAGATGTTCTCAGTGTGAATGGAGATGTTACCTGTTTCTTTCATGTTTAATTGAGATTAAAAATCATAAATTTGGAATCCGATGGTTCAAATCTTAATCCAAAACCTTTCGGAATGTCATATTGTCAGTTTTGTATGCGGAAATTCTTTTTTTTATTGTGTTTGAGTTTGCCAATTTTCGCCCAGCAAGAATCCCTGCGCATGGTCTACCCATTCATGCCCTTGGGAATCAATCCCGCCATGGCAGGTGGCAAAGGCGTCGCCTCAATGACGGGGATTTATCGGAAAAAGCCTCTGTTTCAAGGTGGGATTACGAATACGGCATCGTCCCAACAATATTTTAGTTTCGATATGCCAATCGCTCAAGAGAAAGGGGGAATCGGATTTTTGGCTTATAATACCGATCAGTCTTATGCATTGGTTTCAGGTGGAATTGCAGCTAATTTAGGCTTAGCGGCAGTTGCTGCTAAAAACATTGCTTGGGGTAGGGGGAACAATATTCGAATCGGTTTGCAAGCTGGGTTGAATCAATACCCTATCATCGGGAAAAGTGGCACAAGTGTGCTAGGTGGTCATTACGGGTGGGGCCTGCAATATGAGCGCGCGGATTTACAAGTAGGCGTTAGTTCACCTGCGAATTCCTTCGAATCGAGTTATGGGTCATTGAATAAGCCTTTGTATCTGACTGGGCAATACATTTTACATGTTTCTCAGCATACCTTAAAGTTGGGGACGCTTATTCGAAGCCAACAAGAATCCACGAAAGCGGATTATTATGCGGTGTTTTGGATGAAGGAAAAGCTGGGTCTAGGAATTTGGTATCAAGAAACTGGGTCAGAACTAGGCTCTAAAGCTTTGTTAGGAAGTTTAGAAGTGGCCTTGGGAAAGAATTTTCGGGTGGGATATGCGTATGATTTTTTAGGAGAATCAACCGCCTATTATCCTGCTGGATTTGGATCTAGCGCATCTACCGAGCGCGCGGGTTTTCATCAATTATTCATTCGTTACGAAATTGATTTGGGCAACGGAAAAATTGCAGAATTCCGGCACTAAGTAATTGTGTGATTTCTTTGACTTTGGTAGGATATAATTGTAATAAATAAAGAATTTTTTAATGCTTGAATAAATAGGATTTTTTCCAAAGAAATTTGTGCTCTTATATGGTATAAAATCCTCCAAATTGTTGGGTTTTATTGCCAAGAGTGTATTAAATTGCGAGGATTTTTTTCGCGAGAATTAAATCTACCTAAACCAAAACAATAACGTTTGAAACTTTTTCTAGTCGACGGCTAGAATTTTACATTATGGATCCATTTTCCTACGTTGCTAATGCTGATACACAGGTCATCGCCGACTTGTATGAAGCATATAAACAAGACCCTAATTCCGTAGACAGCTCTTGGAGAGATTTCTTCAAGGGATTCGATTTTTCACAAACCTGGTTAACAGATGCGCCGGTGGGCAATGCTGCAGATTCTGCGCATGTTCAAAAGGAAATGGCAGTTATCTCGCTGATTAAAGCATTCCGTTCTCGTGGACATTTATTGTCGAAGACAAATCCAGTTCGTGCGCGCAAGGACCGTCAGCCTCGTTTAGGTTTGACTGATTATGCACTTTCTGATGCTGACTTAGATACGGTATTTCAAGCGGGTGTTTTCTTGGGAATCGGACCTGCGACCTTGCGTCAAATTCAAGATGCTTTGCACAAAATTTACGCGGGAACTATCGGTTTTGAATATTCGTATATCCGTGAGGTAGCTACCAAAGAATGGTTGCGTAACAAAATTGAAAAAGAAGCTTTGTCTTTCAATCCCTCGATTGAAAAGAAAAAACATATCCTTCAGAAATTGAACGAAGCAGTCGTTTTCGAGAATTTCTTAGGAACAAAATACTTAGGCCAAAAGCGTTTCGGACTTGAAGGTGGTGAATCAACCATCGCGGGTTTGGATGCGATTATTAATAAATCGGCCGATTTAGGTGTCAAAGAAGCCATGATTGGTATGGCACACCGTGGTCGTTTGAACGTATTGGCGAACATTATGCACAAATCTTACGAAGCGATCTTTGATGGTTTCGAAGGAAATGTGCCTGATGAAATTCATGGTGATGGTGACGTGAAATACCACTTGGGGTATTCATCCAAACATATCTCACCAAACGGTAGTGAAATTTCCTTGAAATTAGCCCCCAATCCATCGCATTTAGAGGCGGTAAATCCTTTGGTAGAAGGTTTTTGTCGGGCAACGGCAGATGCCCATTATGCAGGTGATTCCTCGAAAGTATTGCCTATTTTGATTCACGGGGATGCGGCGGTCGCTGGCCAAGGTATCGTCTATGAAGTGACCCAAATGGCGAAATTGAAAGGTTATTCAACGGGTGGAACGATCCACTTTGTGATTAATAACCAAGTAGGTTTTACGACGGATTTTGAAGATGCACGATCTGCGATTTATTGCACGGATGTTGCCAAAATTATTGACGCACCCGTATTCCACGTGAATGGAGATGATCCTGAAGCGGTTGTATTTGTATCTCGTATCGCCGCAGAGTTCCGCCAAGAGTTTGGTCGGGATGTGTTTGTGGATATGGTTTGCTACCGTCGGAATGGACATAACGAATCTGATGAGCCTCGTTTTACCCAGCCTACCTTGTATGCCAACATTACGAATCACCCGAATCCACGCGAGATCTATACACAGAAATTGATCAAGCAAGGAGAAATCGAAGCGAAGTTAGCGGAGCAAATGGACGCCGAGTTCAAAGCCGAGTTGCAAGCACGTTTGGATTTGGTAAAACAAAAAGTTCGCCCTCCGTATATCCCATTGAAATTGGATAATGCTTGGTCAGCATTACGTTACTCAACGGAAAAAGATTTCGAAAAATCGCCAAATACGGCTATTTCAAAAGCGACCGTTGATCAGGTAGCGAAAGCCATCACAACCTTACCGAAAGGCTTCGTGGCTTTGAAACAAATTGAAAAAGTAATTGCTGACCGTAAAGTTTTCTTTGAAAAAGGAGAATTGAACTGGGCTACCGCTGAATTATTAGCTTATGGTTCTTTATTGGTTGAAGGAAAAGCAGTTCGTTTGTCGGGTCAAGACGTTCAACGTGGTACCTTCTCGCATCGTCATGCCGTATTGCATGATGCAAACACGAACGAGAATTACAGTTCATTAAATCATATCTCGGATAAGCAGGAAAAAGCCCAAATCTACAATTCATTATTGTCGGAATACGGCGTTTTGGGTTATGAGTTTGGTTATGCCTTAGCGAATCCGAATGCTTTGGTTATCTGGGAAGCACAGTTTGGGGATTTTGCCAATGGCGCTCAAACGATGATTGACCAATTCGTTTCTTCACACGAATCGAAGTGGGGGACTCAAAATGGTTTGGTGATGTTGTTGCCGCATGGTTATGAGGGACAAGGGCCAGAGCACTCAAATGCTCGTCCGGAACGTTTCTTACAATTAGCCGCGGAGAATAATATGGTCATTGCCAATTTGACAACACCAGCCAATATTTTCCATGCCTTGCGTCGCCAGTTAACTTGGGAATTCCGCAAGCCATTGGTTGTGATGTCGCCTAAGTCGATTTTCCGTCATCCCAAAGTTGTTTCGAAAATGGATGCCTTTACAAAAGGTTCATTCCAGGAAGTGATTGGAGATGAATTTGCCGACAAAGCGAAAGTAAAACGTGTGTTGATCTGTTCGGGTAAAGTTTATTTTGATTTATTAGATCGTCAAGAAAAAGACAAGCGTAAGGATGTTGCCATTATCCGTTTGGAGCAATTGCATCCATTCCCAACAAAGCAAGTGGAAGCAGAATTAGCGAAATACAAGTCAGCTGAAGTATTCTACGTGCAAGAAGAACCGGAAAACATGGGCTATTGGTCGTATGTGATTCGTGAGTTTGGTTGGTCACGTTTCAGCAAATTAGTGGCACGTAAGAAATCGGCCTCACCGGCGACAGGATTCTTGAAGGTGCATGGAGAGGAGCAGGCAGCATTGATAAACAGAGCATTTGAATAATCGAATATTATGGCTATAGAAATGAAAGTGCCCGCTGTGGGCGAGTCAATCACGGAAGTAACGGTTGCTACTTGGAACAAGAAAGAAGGCGACCACGTGAAATTGGATGAGGTATTGTGCGAACTTGAGTCGGACAAAGCCACATTTGAATTGCCAGCTGAGGCTGAAGGTATTTTGCACATTGTGGCAAAAGAAGGCGATGTTTTGCCGATCGGTGCAGTCATTTGCACGATTGAAGCGGGCGGTGCAACAGCATCCGTAACCGTGGCAGACGCAGCTCCAGCAGCCGTTGCCGCTCCTGCACCTGCAGCAGCGCCTGCATCTGCAGCAGGCCCAACGAGCGTTTTGGAAGTTAAAGTTCCGGCGGTTGGTGAGTCGATTTCAGAAGTTACTGTTTCGGTTTGGAACAAGAAATCAGGGGATGTTGTTTCCTTGGATGAGGTTCTTTGCGAATTAGAATCCGATAAAGCAACCTTCGAATTGCCAGCAGAATCAGCGGGTGTGTTAGAAGTCATTGCCCAACCAGGTTCTGTTGTACCGATCGGAGGTTTGCTAGCGAAAATCAC
>DKIP01000082.1:6482-6623 GCA_002454335.1 Cytophagaceae bacterium UBA6715
GACATCCATCACCAGCAGCAGCTAAAATATTAGATGAAAAAGGAATCGCGGCAGCATCCGTTGCGGGTTCAGGTGTAGGTGGACGTATCACCAAAGAAGATGCGATGGCAGCTTCAAAGCCAGCGGTGGCTGCACCAGTAG
>DKIP01000038.1 GCA_002454335.1 Cytophagaceae bacterium UBA6715
GGTCGCAGACCCCGGCAGCGTCTACCCTACACCTGCGCTTTTAAGAAATGCACAATAACCTCCAATCCCTTCTCAAAATGATCGTTATTCGGAATAACGATATCGCAAGAACGTTTGTGTGGGCGAATGTAGGCTTCGTAAGTAGGTTTTACATGGTATTTCCAACGGTACATCACGTCCTGTAAATCATAGCCACGTTCCTCATTGTCACGTTTGATGCGGCGCTTCAACTTCACTTTATCTTTGGCATCAATGAAGATTTTCAAATCCAATAACTTAGCAACTTCTGGAAAATGAAAGACAAAAATCCCTTCCACCACCAAGATTTTGCGCGGATGGAAATGTAATAAATCAGGTACTTTCGTTGAATTGTTAAATGTATATTCTGGTCGGGTTACGACTTCGCCTGAACGTAATTTTTCAACATCTGCCGCAAAAGCTTCGTCATCTATCGCACCTGGCAAATCGAAATTCTCAATACCATTATGGTCTTTGGTCTGATGCTCAATCGGACGATAATAATTGTCCTGTGATAATAAACAGATTTCATCAGCCGGAAACTGCTCCATCAAGCGCTTCAAAAAAAGCGTTTTGCCCGAAGCACTCCCTCCCGTAATTCCGATAATAAATGGTTTGTCGATGTTGCTCATATAAGCTACAAATTTGCGAAATGCATCGCTAGGAATCAAGCCTCAACGAACGAATTTTATGTAATCCGCCTCGTGGTCTTTGGATGTCTGAAAATCGACGCGCATGTCGACCTCCCGAAATAATTGGATTAATTCATCCCATTTAAATAGGCGTTTCCCGCATCCTTCATGAATTCCGCCGGAAAGAATTTCCTCCAGGATCACACAACCGTCCCTCTTCAATACACGATCAATTTCAATCAACACGCTGGCAGGGTCATCCATCTCATGCAAAGAATTTAGCAGCCAAACTTGATCCACCGAGGCCGCTTCCAAAGGAATAGCTGATGCTTCCGCATGCAGTATTTGTATGGCCGTCCCGACACGGGTTTGATAATGTTTTTCAAAATAAGACAATCCTTCCTCAACGTCAGGCCAGTTCAATACATCTTTATTCGGGTCCAATAAAAGTAATTCACCCGCTGCATTTTCAGCCATCTGCTTAATCTCCCACCAAGCAGCTCCACATCCCAACGATAGGATGCAATCTTCCTCCAACCACCCCGCAACCTCGAATAAACTTTTCTCCATGCAGCAAATTATCATTTCTGTTTATCTTTGACAAAAAAATGAATGATATGGCCTTATTTATCGCACCTACTGCCAGCGTCATGGGACGCGTCAACATTGAAAAAGATGTCACCATTTGGTATGGAGCTGTTGTTCGTGCAGATGTGGAGGAAATCTATCTCGGTGAGGGTTGCAATATTCAAGATAATGCCGTTTTGCACGCAGATGAGGGTGATAAAACGATTATTGGCGCTCGTGTGACCGTGGGTCATTCTGCCATTGTACATGGCGCGGAAATCGGGGAAGGATCCTTGATCGGCATGCACGCAACGGTTTTGAATCGGGCCAAAGTAGGCAAATGTTGTTTAATCGGCGCACATGCTTTAGTCACCGCGGGCATGGAAATTCCTGATTATTCATTGGTTTTGGGTAGTCCTGCCAAAGTTGTCAAAACCCTGAGTCTCGAGCAAATCGAAGCGTTAAAACACGGCGCGGATCATTATATTAACATGGGTGCCAAACACGCCGCCGGCGAATATCCACTCATCAAATCATGATTGATCTCATTCTCATTCGACATGCCCACGCGGGACCCTATACGCGTCCGGATGAAGCCCGACATTTATCCGAGAGAGGAATCAGCGAGGCGAGAAATCTAGCGAAAAAACTTGCAGATTATATCTTCCCGGAAGGGATTTGGTATGTTTCCGATGCGATTAGAACCTTGGAAACCTATCAAATTTTAACGGATAAACCCGCCGAGGTATCCAATTTTTGGTATCACGCCTCAGGACCTGCTTATTTGGAAAAAATAGTTCAAAGTGCAGCATCATGTGTTTACCTTGTCGCACACAATCCTTCCATTTCCTATGTGGCGTCCTATTTATCTGGGGAGGATATTCAAATGGATACGGCCAATTTTGTACATTTGCAGTGGCCAACGCTCGATGCCTGGGAGGAAGTTACCCAAGGTAGTGCCACCGTCAAAACTCGCTTTTAACATGAAGAATCAGAAAATATTTCGTTGGGTTATCGTACTGTTTACGATATTGATGATTGCTTTGGCGATCGATATGGCAAGGAATACCACAGCGCCGTGGAATAAGAAAAAAGTCAACAGTCACTAGTCGCTAGTCCGGAGGGAAATTGTCCGAAGTTCGGAGGGAATGAGTCCGGAGGGAAGCTGTAGTCAGTTGTCAGGGTCAGTTCGGAGGGAATGAGTCCGAAGGAGAAATGTATACACTTTAACCCCGGGTTTTAACCTGGGGATTTTAGAGAAATCGAAACGATATTTAAGGCTTTTGGCTATCCCTAGGCTGAAGCCTAGGGTTATCATTAAAGATTCAATCGCCGCATTTCATGCGTCTCAAAATTGGCAATCCTGAAAGCTTTGCCAAAGACAATACCTCTTCGCTCTTAATTCTTAACTCTTATTTCAAAACCGACTCCACATGCTTCAAATGATGCACACAATGCCAAGCATAAATCCCCAACACGCGGTCTAATCGATAGCTAATTCCACGCTCCGGATGAAAATACGTCTTTGACCAATCCGACTCCTGCATCGTTTTCATCAAATAAACCCAACGCAGGTGAATGTATTTGATACCTTCGATTGACCATTGAATAGGAGCTTCGTTGCCATCCGGCATTTCTGCCCAGGTATTTTCGTCATAGGGTTTGATCGTCGGATTGTCTTCTGTCAATGCCATCTTGAACCGAATGTAGCTATTGATGTGGCTGTCGTATAGGTGATGGATGACTTTTCTTGCCGACCAGCCTCCTGGACGATATGGTGTTTCCAACAGACTTTCATCCACGTTGGCCAATAAATCAGCCAATTGTCCGGGTAAGTCGGAGATAATACCAATCCATTCCGCGCGTAATTGCGGCGTAATGACTTCGGGTGCAGAAAACTTCCCGATGGGATATTGCAAAGGATTTAATGCTTCCATGTTATCGTGTGTAAAAAGCCGTGATGTCAGCGCCAGCCTGACGTGTATGTGCAATCAGCGGATGAACCCCTTGGTGGATACTATCCATCATTTCCTTACCACTTTCTTTGGCCAGTTGGGCTACATGCAACACATATTCAATTTCCCCCTCTTCCATTTCCAACGGAACAACCACTTTATAAGCCTGATTTCCCAAAGCCGCCAAACGTGCCGCTTCTTTTTTCGCTCCCTCAAAACTATTTTCTAAATCAGCTGTATCGACCACGATAACTTGTGGCTCTTGAGTTGCTTTTTCACTCAATACCACTGCAATCGCTTGATCCAAGCCTTCCAACAATTTTCGGAACGCGTGGTAATTCTTTCCATTTCGCATGCGCTCACGAATCGATTGACGAATAAAATACGTGATCGAATCCGTAACGGTTAAACCAATTTCCGCCGTTTGTTTAAAGATCAAGGAACTCGGAGACATACCTGGAATTGTGTTCGGGTCATGTAAGACAACCACTCCATCTGCCGTTAAAAATCCATCAATCCGAGTACATACGCCAAATCCCAAATCATCAAATGCTTGTTTCACCTGCGCTTGAATTTGCTGCAAATGAGCCAATGATGCGTCCATCGGGATACGCTTGCGCGTTAATTTCGACTTGTATTTGGCATTGAAATCAAATACTTCCACCGATTCATCGATGACAATTTCCGTCGGTGGCAAGGCAACCGAAACGCCTTTGGGCGTTTGAATAACCCCACAAGAGAATTCATTTCCGTTGACAAATGCCTCCAGTAACACAGCGTCCTCCGAATGCATCGAATGAATACTTGCCTTCGTAACCGTATTCACAAAATATTCCTTCAGTGCAGCATGTAATTCTGCTGGATGCACAAAGGTCTGGTGATTGAATCGCACAGGAAAACCGATGCCCTCATCTAAATTAACCATTTTTTGAAGCACATCTACTTGCTCCGCTTCCGAATAAGTAATCCATTGCTCGCGGTAAATTTCTTGAATGAACAAGCATTTTTTAATTGCTTGGTCAAATACCTCCAAAGAATCTTCCTTCACAAAAGCTAAGCCGATCGACGATCCTTGATGCGGTGCTTTGGCCACAAATGGAATTCCAATCGCTTTTTTGACTTGCTCGAATAAGGTCTCCCGACCGTACGCTTCGTAGTCAGCACGCTGCAACACAAAATATTTTTTATCCAAACCGACGCTCTTGGCAAGCCAATCGTTTTGTTTGATTTTATCGATACCAATTGAAGAACCCAATAAACTTGGTCCTGAATACGGAATATTAAACCACTCCAATAAACCTTGAATACTGCCATCCTCAGCGCCTGGGCCATGCATCGCGATGAAGGCAAAATCGAAGTGTTTTGCAAAATCTGCTGGGGAAATGGGTGTCCCGATTTCCTCCAACATGCTTGAATAATCGTTGATATCAGTCAACGATTCCGTATAAACCGAAAACGGCGCACGCTGGTATGCAGCAGGCGGGAAGAAATTTCGAATCGATTCTTGGTAGATGAGTTCTTCCTTAATCAAAACAAAATTACCCAAGCCGTCTACAAAAACGGGCACTGGGCTAAATAAAGCCTTATTAATATGGGCCATGGCCGTTTTGCCACCAGCAAAACTGATTTCACGCTCTCGCGCTTGGCCCCCAAAAAATATTCCTACGCGCATCATCCTACTTTGATTTCTTCTACAGCTGTTACTTCTGGTACGTCGCGACGAATCGCTTCTTCTACGCCGGCGCGAAAGGTCATAGCCGACATGTTACATGACTGGCAATTGCCAACCAATGCAAGTTTCAACACATTTTCTTCTGTGATTTCAACAATCTCTACATTGCCACCATCCGCCACTAGATAGGGTCTAATGTTATCTAATGCGGTTTGGATTTTAGAATAGAGTGGGTGATTTTCCATGTAAAGTCTATTGTGCGTTATTAATCGCGATTTGCTGAGCCAAATTAGCCGCAATTTGGCTAAATGCATCGGCCGTCGGTCCTTCTTCTGAAGCAACAGGTTTTCCCGCATCTCCCGCTTCCCGAATGCCTTGTACCAAGGGTACCTCTCCTAAAAACGGCACCTTATATTTCGAAGCTAATTCCTTGCCGCCATCTTGACCAAACAAATAATATTTATTGTCGGGCAATTCCGCCGGCGTGAAATATGCCATATTCTCTACCAAGCCCAAAATCGGCACATTGATGCCATTTTGTTTAAAAAATTGCAAGCCTTTCGTCGCATCTGATAAGGCCACTTTTTGTGGGGTAGTGACGATCACGGCACCGGTCAATTTGATTAATTGGACCAATGTCAAGTGAATATCAGATGTGCCAGGAGGTAAGTCGATTAATAAATAGTCTAATTCATCCCAATTCGTATCACCGAAAAATTGACGCAAAGCTTGCGTCATCATGGGGCCACGCCAGGGCACCGGGCTTTCCGTTGGCGCTAAAAAGCCCATTGAAATCAACTTAATGCCATATTGGTTAATGGGTTGAATGCGATTTTTGCCATTCACCTCTTGTACCAAGGGTTGCATGTCTTCCGCGCCAAACATCACAGGAATCGAAGGACCTGAAATGTCGGCATCTAAAATACCCACTTTAGCACCTGCCTTTTTCAAAGCCATCGCCAAATTTGCCGTAACCGTTGATTTTCCTACACCCCCTTTGCCCGAAGCCACCGCAATGACATTCTTCACACCGGGAATTAAGGGGTCTTGTTGCTGCAAAGACGTAACCTCTGCTGTCATATTGATAACAACTTTTAGGTCGGGATGCACCAATTTCTGAATGGCGTCCACGCAATCTTGTCTGATTTTTTCTTTCAATGGACAAGCAGGGGTGGTCAAAACAACCGTAAAGCGAACCTCGCCCACGCCCAATTCAATATCTTTAATCATACCCAAAGTCACCAAATCCTTTTTTAGATCGGGTTCTTGGACCGTGCTCAACGCACCTAAGATGATTTCTTTCGTTACACTCAATTCTCCCATAATACGTTCTTTCCTTTCAAACCTCAAATATAGGGCTTTGTCTTAAGATAAGGCCAATATTTGTTGGTCTATTTTTGCCAATAGCTTGGATGAATCTACACTCGATTTGGCATCCTCGATTTCCTTCCTCAGTCGCAATAAGATTTCGCGATGTTGCGCGTATTGCAAGGGATGCGGTCGGTGTTCAAGGGTTCGTAGCATTTCTTCCCACTTTTTGGCGATATCCAATAAATCATCCTCGAAATGAGCCTGTTTGAAACGCTTGTAAATGTATTCCACCGCTTGATCGGTGGGATGTATCATGTCCGACTGGTAAAATCGGTAATCGCGTAATTCGTCTATCATGATTTCATAGGCTGGGAAATAGCTTACTTGATCGGGGAATTTCTTTGCCAACCTATCAGCCGCCAACCGCAAAATGGCCTTTGATGTCGCATTTTCAGGTATCCCGTCGCGCGTGTGTCGGACAGGTGAAACACTTAATATAATTTTTAGTAAAGGGTTTTCCCGCAAAAAGTTTTCATAGGCCAAATAAATTTCTTCCACCGTACTTTGTTTCTTCGTAAATCGTGCGGCAGCCTGTTTATGGCAATTGGCTATCGCCCTTCTCAAGATTTGATCCTCGTAATAAAATGCCGTCCCCCAAGTGATAATCAGGAATTGGCTCGACTTTAAAAATGCGATTGTTCCCGACTTAATTTCGGCAAGTCTTTTTAGAAAGTCTGCCGGATTCTCGCCCATAAATTGCGAATGAAAATCTGGATGGACATAAAAATTTCCCTGCTGATATAAATCGCTTTCCTGTAAATGTTGCTCACTTAATCCCTTCAAAATACTCAAGGGGTGGAACAACGTACCCAATGCCTGATTAGAAACGATCAAAGGCAATTGGTCCAAACGCTTGCCCATATTTTCCGCAAAACAGGATCCAATGCACAGGATTTGGC
>DKIP01000012.1:0-4569 GCA_002454335.1 Cytophagaceae bacterium UBA6715
TCAATTTCACGGTAACTAACTCCTTCAATGTATAGCTGCAGCGCTTTGATCACGTAATAACTATCGATGCTTTTGCCAATTTTAGATACGGTAAAGTTGTATCCGCATGATTTACATTTAAATCGTTGTTTTTCGTTGATTATGCCGTTTTTTGCAACTTCATAGGAGGAACATTGTGGGCAGGGAGTATTGGATGCCATAAGTATCTATATTATTTTAGCAAAGCTATAGAAAATTACCAAAAATGGTAATAAACGTAGAAACTTTTTACTTTTGTTTATTCGAATAGTATATATGAAAGAATTTAATGAGACGCAACGGTTCTCGCAATGGTGGCTTTGGTTGATCTTACTAGGAACTTGGGGGGCAATAGTCTATGCAATTTTTCAGGAGCCTCCTAAATCTATTATAGCTTATTTTGTTACAAGTTTTTCCGCATTTGGATTGCCGATATTGTTTTGGCAGATGCGTTTATCAACCCGTATAACTTCTGACGGAATTTATGTTCGTTTTGTGCCATTTCATTTAAAAGAGCAGTTTTACGCTTGGGATTTGATTGAATCTGCGCAGGTAAGAACCTATAGTCCCTTGCGTGAATACGGAGGCTGGGGCATTAAGTATGGTTTCAATGGTCAAGGGAAAGTATATAATGTTTCGGGGAATCAAGGTCTACAATTGATATTCAAATCCGGTGAGAAGCTATTAATTGGGACCCAAAAATCAGCAGAAATTCAAGCGGCAGTACGTGTTTAAATTATCAAGGTTTTGGGCAATTTATGTCGCTTTAAAAACGTTCGCAAGTTAACAGCCACGCTGCCGGGGTCATGACCCCGGCAGCGTTACTCCACGCGCGCGGCTGAAGGCCGAAAGCGCGAAATGCGGAAATAAAGCCGTAACTTGCGGCATCATTATGAGAATGCTCGTTATTTCCAGTTATTACTCATAAGCACACATTCTCATTTTTATATGACATTTCAAGAGTTACACCTCATTGAGCCCATCCTAAAGGCTCTTGAGGAGGAGGGTTATACAAACCCAACCCCCATTCAAGCGCAAGCGATTCCGATTGTATTAAAAGGCACCGACCTATTGGGATGCGCCCAAACGGGTACTGGAAAAACAGCTGCTTTTACCTTGCCCATCATCCAATTAATGGATGCCAAGCAAACTTTTCAAAAACCTAAAAAGGTTCGTGCACTCATCGTAACTCCTACGAGAGAATTAGCTATTCAAATTGGAGAAAGTTTTAAAGCTTATGCGCGGCACACGTCCTTGAACTATACCGTTATTTTCGGTGGAGTAGGGCAAAGTCCACAAGTTTCCGCCCTTCGTGCTGGAGTCGATGTGGTTATTGCTACACCAGGTCGTTTATTGGATTTGATGAATCAAAAATATTTGTCGATTGCCAATGTCGAATATTTCGTTCTCGATGAAGCCGATCGTATGCTCGATATGGGCTTTATTCATGATGTAAAAAAACTATTGGCTGCCTTGCCTCGTCAAAGACAATCACTCTTTTTCTCGGCAACCATGCCGCCAGAAATCGTGCAATTAGCTGCGTCTATTTTGCGTAATCCTGCTGAGGTATCTGTTACGCCCGTTTCTTCGACAGTCGAAATCATCAACCAATCCGTATATTTCGTTGACAAAAACAACAAGAATACGCTCTTGCTCGATATCTTAGGTGATACGAATATCAAAACGGCCCTTGTTTTCACACGAACCAAACATGGTGCCGATAAAGTTGTCAAGGTACTTTTGAAGGCTGGTATCAAAGCTGAAGCGATTCACGGGAATAAATCCCAAAATGCACGTCAAACGGCTTTGAAAAACTTTACCGCCCAAACTACACGTGTTTTAGTTGCCACTGATATTGCCGCACGCGGCATTGATGTGGATGATTTAGAATATGTCATTAATTTTGAATTACCAAATATCCCTGAAACGTATGTTCACCGAATTGGTCGTACAGGGCGTGCGGGTGCCAACGGAACTGCGATTTCCTTTTGTGATATCGAAGAAAAAGCCTATTTGAAGGATATAGAAAAGGTTATTGGTAAGAAAGTTCCTGTTGTAGAGGCGCATCGCTACCCGATGAAGGTCCTGACGATCGAGAAAAAAGCGAAACAAGTTCCTCCTAATCGCGGTGGAAAAGCTAATAAACCCGGAGCTGCAGCGAAACCTGCTGAAAATCCACGTTCATTCGATAAGGCAAAAGCTGGTCGTAAATGGTACGGTAAAAAGAACACATATTAAGATGAAAAAAACACTTTTGGTCATTGCGGGGCCCACGGCTGTTGGCAAAACTGCTTTATGCGTCGAAATGGCTAAAAGTTTGCAAACTGAAATCATCTCTGCCGATTCCCGGCAATTTTACCAAGAATTAAGCATAGGTACCGCTAAACCCAGTTTGACAGAGCAAGGGGGTATCAAGCACCATTTCATTGATTCGCATTCCATTCACGACTATTTTTCTCCTGGTGATTTTGAACGTGAGGCCCTGAAAGTTTTGGCGGACTTATTTCAAAATCATGATATAGTTATCCTAACAGGAGGTTCAGGTTTGTATCTAAAGGCTCTCATGGAAGGGTTGGATGATATGCCTGATGTGGATTTAAATCTACGAGAAAATCTGATGCGTGCATTGGAAACGGATGGATTAGAAGAACTCTTCAATCAATTACAGGAATTGGATCCTGAATATGCCTCAAAAGTGGATTCGCAGAACCCCCAACGGGTTGTTCGGGCTTTGGAGGTATGTTTATCCACGGGGAAATCTTACACTTCATTCCGCAATCAGCAAAAAGCTGATCGTCCCTTCGAGATGATTAAAATTTGTCTTGACCGACCGCGCGAGGAATTGTATGCACGAATAGACCAGCGCATGGATATGATGTTGGCCGCCGGATTAGTTCAAGAAGCCAAAGATTTTGAGGCATATCAAGATCGCTATGCCTTAAAAACCTTAGGCTATAAAGAAGTATATGGTTTTTTTCGAGGCGAGTACGACGAAGCAGAAATGGTTCGTTTGTTGAAGCGCAACTCTAGGCATTATGCCAAAAAACAATTAACCTGGTTTCGCCATCAGGATGATTATGCTTTTGTGCATCCTGATCGAGCTTTTGTCTTTATTCAGGGCAAACTTAAATAAGCTTCAAGCCCCCCTGTGACATTTTGGGCAAGATAACCTTTGGCCGTTAACAGCCGACAAGCAATTTGGCTTTGCGTACCGTTGTAGCAGATGACGGTGTATAGAATCGTGGAATTCAATTCTTGAATACGATTTAATAAATCATCCAAGGGGATGTGGATACCTCCTAAATCAAAATCCGCTCGTTCTCTGGGCGTTCGAATGTCCAACAGGGAAAGAGCGGATAAATGTTCCTTGAAATCGTTCGCGGAAATGGATTGCATCTTAATATCCAGCGGCTTGCCACGCGAGCATGCCTCCTAATACGTTGCGTACATTCGTGAAACCTTCACTTGCTAAATATTCTTTGGCCCGACCAGAACGTGCACCAGAACGGCAATGCACTAAAATTTCTTCCTCTTTCCAAGCATTGATTTCTTCTAAACGATCAGGTAATTCACCCAGAGGTATCAGTTTAGCTCCAATGTTGAATTCATCGAATTCATATTCTTCTCGGACATCAATGAGGTTCAATTTTTCCCCTTTGTCCATACGTTCTTTTAATTCTTCTATTGTAATATCCATGATTATTGATCTTCGCCACCCACAACCCAAAGGTCGATTAGGTCGCCAGGTTTAACACTTGTTCCTGTGCAAGTCGCACAGCTCTGTTTGAAAACAGTTCCTGCTGGAAATGCATCATTCGCTTCGTAGGTGATTTTACCTACTTTTAAATTCATTCCTGCCAAAACAATGGTCACTTCATCCATGGGCTTACCTACAAAATCTGGAATTTCCATATCGACATCCGCTGTACCATTTCCTATGTATAAGTCGACCATCGTACCTTTGGGGATACTTGCACCTGCTTCAATTTTTTTGCCAAAAGCTTGAGCTTCAATAACTTCCTTCACGCGTGGGTCGTTTACCTCATGCACAATTCCTTTACGCAAGCCAGCGATGTATAATTGTTGCTCTGCACTACGAACTGAAAGGCCAACTAACGTAGGCAACTTGATTGTTGGCGGTGTTTCTGAATTAATCGTAATGTAAATTTTACGACCCGATTTTACCAAGGCATTGGGTAAAGGATATTGCGATAAAACCGTCAGAGGAGGTTTATCGGCCGTATATGTACAATCAGCTACCTCATATGATAAATCATTGGAATCAATAGCCTCTTCCATTTTTTCGACCGTCATGCCCTTCAAATTAGGTACCTGAATCGTTTCGCCATGGTGCGTACTCCAAGGTAAATACACAAAGAAGAAGCCAAAGAACAGCACAAGAAACAACGAGATTAAAATCGCGATGTGTGTGAATAGGTCTTTCTTGGAATTCGTGGGTATTTGAGCCATGTGTGGAAATACGTATTTGTTGCAAGATAGTTAAAACAATAACGCAAGGCAAATGGAAAGAATGAGTGAAGAGTTAAGAGT
>DKIP01000012.1:4652-15558 GCA_002454335.1 Cytophagaceae bacterium UBA6715
TTAAGAGTGAAGAGTTAAGAGGAGCATGATGTGATTTCTTATGGGTAAGGTTAAACTTCATTCTTTTAACTCTTCACTCTTATCTCTAAACTTTAATTTATCCAACGTCTAATTAAAAATCCGAAGCAAAAAGTATTCAGTTGCTTTCGCAGACTGGTACAATTCACTTCGGACTTTAAAACTCTTCACTCTTAACTCTTAACTCTTAACTCTTAACTCTTAACTCTTAACTCTTCACTCTTAACTCTAATACTTAAAGATTTTATCTCCCGCCATCACCTCTTGTGTCTTCTCATCAAACGTAACGCGTTGGCCTGTACGATAAGCAGCATTCGACATAATCGTTGCGATGGAGTGTTGGTAACCTGCTTCAATCGGAGCATTCGGAGTATTGCGCGAACGAACACATTCCATCCAGTTTTTCACGTGGTTGAATGTTAGTGGATCATTTCCTGTATTGGCATCCGAGGCCACTTTAGCTCCTTCGATTTTCATGGTTGGCAACAGGTTCGCCTGCATGCCCATCGCTTTCGCTTCACGTTCTTGTAATCCTCCGTTTGGCGAGATCATGTTTGTATCTAGATTTAATTCGCCTCCATTTGAGTAATAGATCTCTTTCGTGCCCCCAGCGCCGTTTGAGAAACGTGAGGTAAACTGCACCTGGAATCCTTTGTTTCCTTGGCCGTAATCGAATACCACAGTCATGGTATCGGCATTTTTCCGACCGTCATTCCATTGGTAAATTCCACCGTTGGCAACTACTGAATTGGGATGCTTTAAGCCTGTGAACCAGTGAACGGTATCAATCTGGTGTGACATCCATTGGCCTGGAATTCCGGATGAATATGGCCAGAATAAACGATATTCTAAATATTTACGTGGATCAAACGTGTCTGCTGGACGGTTCATCAAGAAACGTTTCCAGTCAATATCGGATTCCTTCAAGATGCTTGTTAACTCGGGGCGTCTCCAACGACCCGGTTGGTTTACATTCCACATCAATTCCACCATCTTGATATCTCCAAACTTTCCGGACTTGATGAATTCTTCTGCTGCCCAATAGTTTTCTCCCGAACGACGTTGTGAACCGATTTGAACAATTTTTCCAGATTCCTTTACAGCTTTCAATACAGCACGGTTATCTTCCATGGTTTCGGCCAATGGTTTCTCCGTATAGGTATCGCAACCCGCTTTCACAGCTTCGATCGTATGTAAGGCATGTTGGAAATCAGCGGTTGAAATAAACACCGCATCAATTCCTTTTGCCGAATATAACTCCTCGTTGTTGCGATAGGTTTGGATGGTTCCACCCAATTGCTTCTCTAAATATGCTTTTCCTTCATCACGGCGACGGTTCCAAAGATCTGATAAGGCCACCATTTCAAAGTTCATCTCTTTTGCTAATGCCTTGAAAGGAGGCACATGGGATGCACGGTGACGATCAGAGAACCCAACACATGCCACGCGAACACGGTCGTTTGCTCCCATAATCTTACTGTATGATTTGGCACTAAATGCGAGTGTTCCCAACGTCGCTAAAGCGCCTTTTTGAATAAATGATCTTCTTTCCATGGTAAGGTTTAGTTAATTTCTCTGATTTTGATGTTTTTGTAAAACACGGAATCTCCGTGCTCTTGAAATAAAATAGGTCCTTTGTCTTGCATTCCGAAACCATCCCATTTGGCATGCTTACTATGTGCAACTAGGACTTTGAAAATGTTGCTTTTACGCTCGTATTCCAATACTTTAAATCCGTTCAACCAATGTTGGACAATGTTATTCGGATATACGATGATACGACCTTGATTCCAATCTCCGATTTTCCGACGGAATCGAGGATCTAGTTTATTCGATGGTATAATATCATACAGACTCGCTAAGGTACGATTTCCTACTGTTCCTAATTTTGCATCCGGGTGCTTAGCATCATCTAATACTTGATATTCTAAGCCGATTGCCGACATACCCGAATCATAGGTTTCATTGACAAAATACTTAACTCCTGAATTTGCTCCCTCGGTTAATTTGAAATCAAAGGTTAATTCAAATGCGCCAAATTGTTCATTTGTTAAGATATCACCCCCGTTGCCAGATTCCTTGCCACCCGAAGAATTTACATGTAAGGTTCCCTCTTCTACGGTCCATACGGATGGAGGTGCTGTTGTTTTGAATGCCGAACGAAAACCCGTTAAATCTTTTCCATTGAACAATAATTTGAAGCCTTCTAATTTTTCTTGCTCAGATAGATTATTCAACATGTAGTTATCTACCACCGTTTTCCCATCTAACGGACGAGGTTGCATATCTTTTCCAGTTTGAATACGAATGTTTTTCCACATCACTTGCATGCCCGGTTTCATCTCCCCATAAATCGCATGCACTTGGAAAGCGATGAAGCCTTTGGCTGTCATATCATCCACTAAATAGGTGACTGGAACATCATTAATCCAGGTACGAATCGTGTTTCCAATCGCCTCAATGCGGTAATGATTCCAAACATCCCCCAATTTGAATGCTTTCTTTGCTTCAGGTTTGAGTTCATTTTGAGCTAACCAGCCCCGACGAGATTCGTCATAGATACCACCCGACCAGCCGCGCGTAGATGGATCAATTTCCGCTTGGTAGCCATGCACAACGCCATTATTGTAAGTCGGGATAGATAAGCTACGGAATTGAATGCCCGAATTCATTTTGTTGTCAACCTTTACGTCAACCTCTAATATGAAATCACCATATTCTTCTTCCGTTGCCATGAAGGAGTTGCCTGTGTTTGGGACAGTTGTACCGACCATTACACCATCCTTAACTTCATAAATAGCCTTGCCTCCTAATTGTTTGAAGCCTTTAAAAGTTTTACCATCGAATAGATTTGTCCATTTTTGGGCGTTTGATTCAATGGAAAAGCACATGAGCGCAGCGCTCAAAGCGAAGAGTATATGTTTTTTCATAGTTATAAATTATTGTCTTATAAAGGAAGACTAACAACGAAATTTACTCATAAATCTTAAAATTATTCAGTTTGTTTGTCGGCATGAGTCAGGTCAAAAAATACTGATTGCAGAATAGGTTCGTTTTCCCACTATTCTATTACTTTTGTAGATTAATTTTTCTGCCTAATGCAAAAACAAACAAAAGCTATCCGTATTCAAGCCGAACGTTCGCACAACCGCGAACATGCTGTCCCACTTTATTTAACCTCGAGTTTTACATTCGAAGATGCTGAGGAAGGTCGTGCTATTTTCGCTGATGAGAAGTCGGGCAATATCTATTCTCGCTACATGAATCCCAATGTGGATGAATTCGTAGAGAAAATGGTGATGTTGGAAAACGCAGAAGATGGCTTAGCCTTCTCTACTGGGATGGCTGCAATTTTTGCGTCGATGGCTGGTTTGTTAAAAACAGGAGATCACATTGTGGCTTCCAATGCTTTGTTTGGTTCATGTATTCAGATCTTAACGAAGATTACGGCCAAATGGGGGATTGAATGTACGTTTGTTCCTGGGGCAGATTTGAAAGCTTGGGAGGCTGCAATCCAACCCAATACTAAATTTTTGTTCTGCGAATCTCCCTCTAATCCAGGTTTAGAATTGATCGACCTGAAGGCATTGGCAGATTTAAAGAAAGGGCGCGATATGGTGTTGGCGGTAGATAATTGCTTTGCAACACCGATTTTACAGACTCCATTGGATTTAGGTGCTGATTTAGTGATACACTCGGCAACGAAATACATCGATGGTCAAGGTCGCGTATTAGGGGGTGTTATATGTGGAAAGAAAGTTTACATGGATGAAATTCGTTTCTTTGCGCGTCATACAGGACCTTCTTTATCTCCATTTAACGCTTGGGTGCTGTCTAAAAGTTTAGAATTGTTGGACTTGCGTTTGCAGAAACATTCTGAAAATGCTTTGTCATTAGCCGAAGCCTTAGATGGACATGCAGCTTTAGTTCAAGTGAAATATCCCTATTTGAAATCTCATCCCCAATATGAGTTAGCTAAACGCCAAATGAAATATGGGGGCGGAATCTTAACCTTGGATATCAAAGGTGGATTCGAGAAAGTCGTTGCTTTCAGCAAGGCTCTGAAGATTGCTTCTATTTCACCGAATTTAGGAGATTCAAGAACGATTATTACGCATCCCGCATCAACTACGCATGCAAAAATTGCTGCGGAGGAAAAAGTGGCATTAGGTATTACAGATGGTTTGGTACGTGTAGCTGTGGGGCTAGAATCGATTGAGGATTTGAAGGCAGATTTCTTGCAAGCTTTAAACGCGATTCTATAATGTTCATCGCGCTCCTCATATGTCTTATATTGTTGACAGTTAATGTCATCATCGGCGTATATGTCGAGCGCAAACTATCTGCTTTCATGCAAGACCGTTTAGGTCCAATGGAAGTAGGTAAGTGGGGTTTGTTACAAGTATTTGCTGATTTATTGAAGTTGTTCCAAAAGGAGGATATCGTTCCTGCCTTGGCGCAAAAGCGCTTGTTTTTGTTCGCTCCTTGGATTATTTTCTTATCGATTTTTGGTGCTTTTTCCGTAGTTCCGCTAAGTTCAGGGACCTGGTTGCAAGGATCACAAACCGAGATGGGCATCATGTTATTGATGGGAATTGTTTCGTTAGATACGCTGGGTATTTTATTGGCGGGATGGACTTCCAACAATAAGTATTCCTTGCTTGGTGCGATTCGTTCTGCGGCCCAACTCGTTTCTTTTGAGATTCCCTTAGGTTTGACGATCCTCTGCGTGGTAATTATAGCTGGGAGTTTGAATTTACAGGATATAGCCGCCCAACAAGGCATATTTTCTTCGGAGGTGCAATATTTGTTTGGGTTAAAATCGTTGGGGATTCAAATTCAATCGATAGGTGGGGTGTTCATGTGGAATGTGATTCGAATGCCGCTTTTTTTTATTTTATTCATCTTGTATTTTATTGCCTCCCTCGCTGAGGCAAATCGTGCACCTTTTGATATTCCCGAAGCAGAATCAGAATTAGTGGGAGGGTTTCACACCGAATATGCCGGCATGCGATGGGCACTTTTGTTTTTGTCGGAGTATGGCATGATGTTACTCGTCAGTGTCGTTGGAGTTATCTTATTTTGGGGGGCTTGGTATTCCCCTTTTCCTAATATCGGTTCAGTGCGTCTAGCAGATTGGACGAATGGCACTCCTGGAACTATAGATTCTACTTTGTGGGGGTTTGGCTGGATTATGTTGAAAACCTATGTGTTAATTGCGATACAAATGTGGGTTCGTTGGACCTTACCTCGTCTTCGTGTTGACCAATTTATGTACCTCTGCTGGAAGGTTCTCATTCCTTTCTCCCTCCTTTTCGTCGCAATTTCCGCTTGTTGGTCGCTACTCGGGTGAGGAAAGTCTGAGATTTTGTGTATCATTGGCGTTTGCATTATTTAACCTCTTTTCATGTTTAAAACCTATACTCGAATTTGGCTTTGCCTCACGATTCTCTTTTCCACTAATTCTTATGCACAGGATCATCTTTTACCCATCTTGAGTGGAAAAGTTGTTGATGCACAATCGGGGGAACCGATTGTAGGTGCTACTATTTCCGTTGATTTTAAAAAATCGGGTGCCACAACGGATGCAACGGGACAATATAAAATTTCTTTGCCTTATGGTGAGTATGTACTTAAAGTAAGCTCCGTAGGATATAATCCTTATCGAACAAAAATTTACATGCAGAGCAATTTGGAGATTAATGTTGAATTGAATGATGTTACCAAGCAATTAGAGGAGGTCATCGTTTCGGCATCTTCCAATAAACGCGATATTCAAACACCTTCGTTAGGTGTGACTGTTCTAAGTTTAAAAGGAATTAAAAAACTGCCTACCATGATGGGGGAGGTTGATGTGATACGTAGTTTACAATCGTTGCCGGGTGTTTCATCGGTGGGTGAGGGTGCAAATGGACTTAATATTCGCGGTTCAAATGTGGATCAAAATTTGATTTACATTGATGACACGCCAATCTTCAATCCGACGCATATGTTTGGTTTGTTTTCTGTATTTGCTTCCGATGCGATTCGTGATTTGGAATTGTATAAAGGTGGTATTCCATCGCGATTCGGAGGAAGGACTGCCTCAGTTCTTGATATCAAAATGATCGAGCCCAATACGGAGAAGTTTAAGATGCAAGGAGGTATTGGGTTGGTTTCAAATCGTGTTATGGCAGAAATACCCATAATTAAAGAAAAACTAAGCGTATTAGTAGCTGGTCGTCTATCATCAAACGACTTTTTATTCAAAGCATTTGCGCCAGCTAATTTGAAAAATATCCGCGCAAATTTTTCTGATATAGCAACTAAGGTATATTTCCGGCCTAATCAAAAAAATACCATCTCGGTGTCTGCCTATTTGAGTCATGATTATTACCGGGTAGATTCATTATTCAGTATTGAGAATGTTATTGCCAAACAGACTTCATTTGATTATGGTCATCAAAATGGTTCTATTCATTGGAATCATTATTTTTCTCCTAAACTGAGTATGTTGGTTGCCGGAGCGGTTTCAAATTATTCGACGAAAACCTATGCGCCTGATTCCGTTAATACCATTGATTTAAACAGTTCAATTTTGTATCGAAACGCATCACTCAGTTTTGATTACCAGCCCGTTGAGTTTCATAAATTGAATTTCGGAGCTTCTGTTACTCGGTATACGATTAATCCTGGCGTATTAAATGATGGTGTTGTTTCTCGGGTATCTGCTGTAGTTCTTCCGATTGAGCAATCCATGGAGGCAGCACTTTACTTAGATGATGAGTGGAAAATGAATGAAAAGTTGACGATTCAAGCAGGAATTCGTTACACGAAATATTGGCGGATTGGCTCGGGAACCGTTAATGAATATGCACCTGGGTTAATGCCATCCATAAATACGGTTTTGCGAACTAAGGAATATGCTGATGGAGAAGTTATGGCAACGTATGGTGGTTTTGAGCCGCGACTAACGTTGAAATACTCACTTGCTGAAAACACAACCATGAAGCTTGGTTATAATCGCCAGCAACAGTTTTTCCAATTATTATCTAATAACACCACTCCTTTACCTACTTCGCGTTGGAAAACGGCAGATGTATTTATCAAACCACAGCAGAGTGATTTTGCATCTTTAGGTTTCTTCAAAACGTTCAATGAAAATGTATTTGAGGTCTCATTGGAATCTTACTACCGAAATGTTCGGAATACGCTAGATTTTGTCTCAGGAGCAAATTTGCAATTGAACCCCAACATTGAAACGCAGTTAATTACGGGTAAGTCAAAGGCCTATGGCTTTGAATTGATGTTGCAAAAAAAGAAGGGTGAAAATTCAGGTTGGATTTCCTACACATATGCCCGTGCATTCAATCAAATGATTGGTGATTTCCCAGAAATACAAGCGATAAATAATGGAAATTGGTTTGCAACAAATTATGATAAACCTCATTCATTTAATGTAATGTGGAATATTCAGCCTTCTACCCATCATAGCTTTTCATTTACATTCGCCTATAATACGGGACGTCCATTTTCTTCCCCATCAGGAAGCTATGAAATCGGAGGTAAAAAATACGCTGTTTTTGCAGAGCGAAATAATGATCGCGTTAGGGATTATCACCGACTCGATTTCTCATGGACGATCAATAATCCATCCATGAAGCACAAACGTTGGGAGGGTAGCTGGGTGTTTACTATCTATAATTTATATGGCAGACAAAATCCATACTCTGTATTCTTTAAGTCAACCAAGAATGGTCTAAAAGCCTATGAGTTAAGTGTTTTTGCGTCTCCTTTTATTTCGATGACCTATAATTTTAAATTTTTATAAGAATGCCATTTCATAAAATTTTCCTATATCTTTTTGTGCTTTCCTTATTTTCTTGTGTTCAACCCATCGAAAATTTTGTTCAAAAAGATGCAACATCTTTTATAACCATTGAAGCGGATATTGCAGATGATCCAGAATTATGTAAAATACGCTTAACAAGTTCTGCCAATAAAATCATGTCGGTTCTAGCTCAGCCTATCACGAAGGCCGAAGTCTATGTGTTGGATGATAAAGGCGTAAAAACGTACTTTAAGGAAGTTGTTAAGCCTCTCGGGACTTATTTACCCCCAGCCGAATTTACTGGTAAAGTAGGTACTAGCTATAAACTTTTTATTAAAACATTGACGGGTGACCAATACGAAAGTTCGGTTGAAACCATGCGTGCTGTTCCTGAAATTGAAAATTCAATTGTTCGATTTGAGGCTTTGGAACAATATGCGAAAGTTGATCCTCGTCGGGCAGGATTCACAGTCTATTTAGATTTTAAAGACATGCCTACAGAGGGCGATTATTTCATGTGGAATTGGAAGCACTATGAAAAAACACAATTTTGCGCAACTTGTACTGATGGGGGGCGTTTCGATTTTGTCAAAACACTTGACTGTGTTATGCCTCGTTTCCCCAACAATAACATTTTAAATTATCGTTGTAATGGAAACTGCTGGGACGTTTCTACGAATAATGATTTGAATGTATTCTCCGATGTACTGACAAATGGCCAACGAATCGTAGGAAGACAAGTCGCCCGACTGCCATTTGATGGCTATGGTTTATACTATTTCCGTTTAGAGCAGCGGTCGATTACGAAATCGGTCTACAATTTTTATCAATCGCTTATTTCCTCCCAACAATCTACAGGGTCTCTTTTTGATGTTCCCGCCGAAACCCGCTTTAGTTTAAACATTAAATCGATAACAAATCCGAACGAACGCGTGTTAGGTATATTTAATGTGTTTTCAGTACGTAAGAAGATTTTTAATATTGACCGCAGGAAAGATATTCCGGAGGGCTATTCTCCTATTACTTTTCCTATTCCAGGGGAAACGTATGCATGTCCACCGGGATCTGTCGGGTGTCAAGATTTAGCTCCTTGTGTAGAAGGCCCATCGAGAACAAAAATAACGCCCGAGGGTTGGGTGTTCTAATTAATTAGGCCAAATTTGTGCTATGATTGGAGTTTTATTAGTGAATTTGGGTACGCCGGATAATCCGAAGACCCCTGCAGTTCGTAAGTATTTGCGTGAGTTTTTGATGGATGGTCGGGTGATTGATATCCCCTACATTTTTCGTTCAATACTTGTGAATGGGATTATTGCCCCTTTCCGTGCACCTAAATCTGCGAAGGTTTACCAAGAGCTTTGGGATGAACGAGGATCACCGCTTAAATACTACGGGGAAGATGTAGCACGTGATTTACAAGCTTCTTTAGGAGATGGGTATTACGTTCGTTTAGCGATGCGCTATCAGTCGCCTGACTTAGCCTCTGCTTTAGCGGATATGCAGACTAAGAATCTCAAGAAACTGATTATTATTCCTTTCTTCCCGCAATATGCATCTGCCACGACGGGTTCTGTGTATGAGCGTGTGATGGAATTGATGAAGGACTGGCAAGTGATGCCAGATTTATCTTTGGTAAGTTATTTTTACGATCACCCGGATTTTGCCAAGTATTTTGCTGCCAAAGCTGCGAATTACCAAAAGGATGTTGATTTCGATTATTATTTGTTCTCTTACCACGGTGTTCCAGAACGACATATACGGAAAGGGGATTATTCAAAAAACACCTGTGTGTTTGGAACATGTTGCGACAGCATTACAGAGAAAAACCATGGTTGTTATCGGGCGCAATGCCACGAAACAACCCGTCGGATTGCAGCTGAAATGGGCTTAAAGCCTGGAACTTTTGGAACTGCTTTCCAAAGTCGCTTAGGCCGAGATCCCTGGTTGCAACCTTACACCGATGAAACCATCAAGAAATTAGTGGGAGAGGGCAAGAAAAAAATCTTAGCATTTTCACCTGCCTTTGTCGCGGATTGTTTGGAAACGACGATTGAAGTAGGTGAGGAGTACAAGGAATTGTTCGAAGAATTGGGCGGAGAGCATTGGCAACTGGTCGAAAGCTTGAATAATTCACCAGAATGGGTAGGGATTTTAGAAGACCTCGTTAAAAAATCATAGTATGCTTTATTTACTATTAAGCGTTGTGTTCTCGGTATTATTGCTCGTGAATTTTAGAGCGCATGCTCGCTTTCAGGTGGATACACGCATCGCAATTCTGTTAAATTATCCTGTTTGTTTTTTAACGGCTTATTTACACCAACCTTCTGCGATTCCCTTTCATTGGCCTTCTGCTAGCGATACCGGCTTGTTGATGGCGATGGGAATCGGTTTTGTGATTACCTTTCTGCTTTCGGGTTTTTCTACACAGCGGAATGGGATGGCGCCTACTTCCTTGGCGAATAATATCTCGTTGGTGATTCCAGTCTTGATTAATTTGTTCATTCTGAAGACAGGAGGAGATATTTCGATGAGTATTTTAGTTGGATTGATCTTCTCCTTTGCAGCAATCTATTTCTGTAGTCCGCAAGTAAGTTCGACAGATGGCGTCAAACCGGTTTTTTCATTATTGTTGGCCGTTTTTGTGGCTTACGGTCTTACGAACACGCTTTTTAGTTATTTAAATAGTACGCTAACAGCTCTGGTGGGAGGTACTTTGCCGTTTATTATGATGTTGTTAATTGGTTCCATGGCGAGTTCTGCCATCGTGTTAATATGGAAGTCGGTGAACGGCACCCTGAACTGGAATACGAATTCTGTGTTGGCCGCTATTCCCTTAGGATTGCCCAATTTCTTTTCATTTTACTTCCTATTGAAGGCCTTAGATGCCTACCAAAATAACGTTGCCGTTGTCTTAACGACTTACAATTTAAGTGTAATTTTGTTGAGCGCTTTGGCTGCTTATGCTTTTTTCAAGGAAAAACTCTCAGGCCGACAATGGCTGGGTTTGGGATTGGGATGCGTGGGAATAGCATTGCTTAATGGACTGTAGAGACGCGAAACTTCTCGTATGATCCCTGG
>DKIP01000012.1:15678-29361 GCA_002454335.1 Cytophagaceae bacterium UBA6715
ACTCTTCACTCTTCACTCTTAGATCTTACCTCTTACCTCATTAGAGCACATTCGCCGTCTGCTCCTTAATCTTCTCCAACTCATCTTTCATGTTCACCACCAATCGCTGAATTTGTGAATCATTCGCTTTGGATCCGATCGTGTTAATTTCACGACCAATCTCTTGTGCCATAAAGTTGAGTTTCTTGCCATTTCCTTCGGCAAGGATGTCGATGAAATAGCCCAAGTGGGTATTCAAACGAACCTTTTCTTCCGAGATATCGAATTTCTCGATGTAATATACGACCTCTTGCTCAAAGCGATTTTGGTCGAAATCCTCATTCAATCCTAATTCTAAAAGTGACTTTTTCATCCGCTCACGGATGCCGGGCATACGTACCAAATCTTGTTCCGAAACTTGTTGTAATCCTGTAGCAATGGACGCAATGTATTCTTTAAACTTGTCTTCGACAATTTTGCCTTCACGGGCTCGGAATTCTTTACACTCGGCTACGGCCTCTTGGATAGCTTCATAAATGACTTGCCACAAAGCTTCAATTTCCGCTTCGTTCTCTTCTTTGGTCTCTTGTGAAATACTTGCTGGTACATTCAACGCCTGCAAATACAAGGCTCCCTCGTCTACACTTGAAACGCCTAATTCTGTAGCTACACGCTTTAATTCTTCATAATACAAGGCAATCTGACCCTGAGGTAAGATGCTCGCCTCACTGCCGTCATGATTTTTTTGAATCTGAACGCTTAACTCAATCTTGCCACGTTCCAATTGCTGCGTCAAGAAATTACGAATCTCAATTTCGCGTGCTGAAATGGATTTTGGGAGTCGACAAAAAATATCAGTAAACTTTGAATTCAAGGTTTTTACCTCAACACGTATTTGTAAGTCTTGCGCCTCTTTTTGGGATTTCCCAAAACCGGTCATGGAATAAATCATGCGTCTGTTTTTGTTTGTTGTTTAATCGTCAGCCCGATGGCCAAAGCGATAAATATTAGTAAGCCGATGGATGCAATGCCATCCACTTTTTGGCCCATTTCAACGGAATATGGCTCAAATTTGAATTCGATGGTATGTTTTCCTGCAGGTACTACTAAGCTTCGTAAAACATAGTTTGCACGTGCATGCTGAACTTCCTTGCCATCGATGTAAGCCTTCCAGTCTTTATTGCCACGGTAATAGATTTCGGAAAATACAGCTAATCCTGTTTTTGTCGAATTTGACGTATAAGTCAAATGATTCGGTTGGTAGGTTTGTAATTGAATTGACGAAACGGCTGAAGAATCCAACGCCACGGCACCAATAATCGCACGATCTTGCTCTTCTACAATTACCTGCGAAGCCGGATTGATGTTCTCAATGCCATTTAATGCTTCGTCCGCATTCTTTGCCCACTGAATCGATTGCACAAACCAAGCATTTCCTAAAGCAGATGGATTGGTTTGAACAGCCGGCTGTCCCGCTGAATCCGCCACAATGATGTATTTCGTATTCAACATATTCAATACGTTCATCTGGCCAGGATTACCTGCAAAATACTTCTCGATTAATTCTTGGTAACGACGCAATTTAGCCGCATGATAGCCACCCAAGGATTGGTGATAATAACTCGTCGTCGCATCATTCATGAACGAAACCGTCGAGTTTAATACGCGGAATGTCCCATGATCGGCTAAGATTTGTTGGTCCACCGCCGTAGGCTGAATCTGTTCTTCCAAAGTGCTCTTTGATACAAAAGCCTCCTTTCCAAAATAGCGTTTGGCAACAGGAGTCAAGTCAAATATTCCCAACAAGACAATACCAATCACCCAAATGGATTTTTTTACTTTCGCTAGACTCGCAAGATAAATCAAAGCTGCCCCCAAAAGAATAATAACCAAACTTCTAAACGCATCAGCTTGGAACAAATCTATCCGATCCAATCGGATGCTATTCCATATGGCAGTATTTAAGGCTTGATCTTGTATAATGGCAGCTCCATCTTGTGCCCCTTTGAAATCGAAGAATAGATCCGGTAAAATTCCGAATAGTAAACACAAGCCGCCACTAAGGCCGACAGCATAAAGAAGTGGTTTCTTGATTTCAGCGAAGCTTGGTTTGTGTTTGCCCAACTGGATTAATCCCATCAGACCTAAACTCACCATTCCAAACTGCACAAACGATAAAACCATCGTAATCGCACGGAACTTATTGAACATCGGGATGTAATCAAACCATACATAATTTAAAGGGAAATTCTTTCCCCAAGCCATCGTTAAAAACAAAATTGTGATGCCAAGCATCCACCATTTTTCGGCTGATTTGACAAAAAATACACCGAATAAAAACAAAAAGATCACCAAAGCACCCGCATACGCTGGACCTGCTGTATAGGACTGCTCTCCCCAATAAGTCGGTGCTTTTTCCACAAATCCCAAGACCTGATCTTCCGGAAATCCTGCATCAACCATCGTTTTGTAGGTCGCAGATTTTGTCCCGCCCAAGTCCCCTTGTGAGGCTCCCCCTTTAAAATTGGGAATCAATAAGGTTCCCGTTTCGGATAATCCATAAGACCAATCAAAGGCATAACCACTGTCTAATCCATCTCCACGTTTGGCATTAGCCGCTAATTCAGACTTTCCACGGGTTGTCTCTTTGGCATAATCATAGTTATTCCAAAGACGCATGCCGTGGGTTCCGATGGCTAAAATCAAACCGAGGCCCAACAATAATCCACGGCTATACCAGTCGATTAAGGTCTTGTTTCGATAGGAGTGCACCAACATATACAGCTTGTAAGCCCCAATAATGAAGAATAAATAATAAGTAATTTGCACGTGATTGGCATATAATTCCAAGGCCATTGCGAGCGCAAATACGGCCGCACCTAACCATTTGCGCGTTCCCCAACACATCCGAATCCCCGCAAGGACCATCGGTGCATAGGCAAGCGCTAACACTTTGGATGTATGTCCTGCTGGAATTATGACTAAATTATAGGTCGCAAAGGCATAAAATACGGATCCAGCAAAGCCTAATAGGGGCGAAGCGCCCATCGCCCACAAGAATAAATACATGCCTAATAATTGTAGCATGATTAAATTCACGGGTGTCGGGAATAAATTGGTAATAAAACTTCCCAAATAACTGGAAAGGCTGTAAGGATAAGAACCCGAAATCTGATACGTAGGCATTCCCCCAAACATCGAGTTGGTCCACCAAGCATCCGTTCCCGTCGACTTATTAAATTGAATGCTCTCCTGTGCCGCCGCTTGAGCCTGCATAATATCATGTTGGATCAAAACTTTTCCTTGCAACACAGGGCCACAATACAGAAAGGAAATAATGATAAATCCAATAATAACGAGTCCGTGAGGGACAAAGGAGCGCAAATCAATTTTCATAAAAGCTATTGAATACTTACTAATTCTAATTCAAATGTTAAATCACGACCAGCCAATGGATGGTTAGCGTCTAAGGTTACATGTGTTTCCGTCAAATCCGTGATAACAACTTCCACAACATGACCACCATCTTGGTGCATGCTTAACGAAGAACCTAATTCTAATTCAATGTGTGGAGGAATTTGAGCACGCTCAATCGTTACCGTATTTTCTGGTGAATGCTCCCCATAAGCCTCTGCTGCAGGAATTACAATCGTTTTTTTCTCACCAATAGTCATACCCGTAACACCATCATCGAATCCTTTGATCACCATTCCAGAACCTAATTGAAATTCCAAAGGTGTACGTCCAACCGAAGAATCAAAAATTGAACCATCATCGTGTTTTCCAGTGTAATGTACGGCTACTTTATCGCCTGTTTTTGCAATAGACATGTTGTTAAAATTAATCCTGCTCACACAATTGCGCCCAGGCAGTAAATAAATTGATTTCTTTTTCTAAGCTCAAAAGCCTATCCTTCAAAGTTCGGGATTTTTTTTGCTTTTTCATACCCTATTCAGGCCGCTTTATGCTCCTGCAATAAATATTTAGATAGCCTAAAGATAAGGTGTCTCCCAAATCAGCCGCATACTGAAAGTCATAGCAAGCATCTGTCACATTCCCGATGCTCATTAATTTAATCCCGCGATTAAAATAAGCCTCAGCGTAGTACGGGTAGAGGGAAATCGTTTTGGAATAATCCGAAATCGCACCTTTCTCATTTCCCATTTTCGATTTGAAATAAGCACGGTAAAAATAGTAGTCGGCATGATCATCTTCCAAGCGTATCGCCCGGGTGATATCAGCCACGGCTCCTGTATAATTCTCTTGAAATCCCCGACAAATTCCGCGCGTAAACAGAATTTGAGGATGTTTCGGGTATTTGGCATGCGCGAGTGTCAGCAGCTCTGTGGCCTCTTGAAATTTTCCTTCTTGAATTTTAGTCAAGCCCAAATTGTAATCGATCATACAACCGCTCAACAAAAAACAAGTTAATATAATCAGGTATTTCATTATTTAAACGTTACAATGGATATTCCCGCACCTCCGCGATCGGCATGTTCATCTTGTACCATTTTGATCTCACGGTAGCGTTTTAATTGCTCTTTGACCAAATTGCGCAAAATACCATCGCCTTTGCCATGTAAAATACGAACCTCAGGTACACCGAGTAAAAGCGCATCATTCATGTATTGATCCAAAATCACATAAACTTCCTCACCACGTTTACCACGTACATCGAGCGTCAATCCAAAATGGGCCATTCGATCATTCATGTCGATGCCACGCATGGCTGTGCGTGCCGACTTTTCCGCTTTAGGCGCTTTAACTTGTTCTAATCGGTTTAATTTAATCGTTGTGCGGATTCCGCCTAAGGCTACAACAGCATCTTTGCCTTTTAGTTCCATCACTTCACCAATCGCACCTTCACCATCCGCTTGTTTAATGGCTACCCATGAGCCTACGGCAATAGGTCCGTTGATGGTAGCTTTTTGTGGAGGAGTAGAAGGAGTTATGGGTGTCTGAACTTTTAATTTCTTCTCGGAAAATTCATTGAGGCCTTTTCGGATTTCCTTGGTCACCTCTTTTTCAGCGGATTTTTCCTTGATTTCTCGAATGGTTTGTTCGATTTTCTGATTGGCATCTTTGATCAATTGCTTGGCTTCTGCCTTGGCTTGATTAAGCAAACGTTTTTGCTCTTCTTCCAAATGATTCTTCAGACTCGCATATTGCTCTTTGATACTTTCAGCTTGTGCTAATTGAACGGCTAAACTCGTATTTTTGGCCTCCCAAATCTGCTTCTCCGTCTCCGTTTCCATCAATAACTTATCGAAATCCACTTGGTTTTTACCCAGTTTTTTTCGTGCATTTTCAATGATTTGATTTGGTAGGCCTATTTTTTGCGCAATCTCAAAAGCAAAAGAACTACCGGGTTTCCCCATGTCCAAAATGAACTGTGGTTCTAAATGGGTCGTATCGTAACGCATTGCCGCATTGAATAAACCTTGCTTGCGATCCGCTAAACTTTTCAGATTACCAAAGTGGGTATTAATCGCTCCGTATGAACCTTTGTCGGCAAGTTTCTCTAAGATCGATTCCGCAATGGCTCCTCCCAAAGAAGGCTCTGTTCCTGTTCCGAATTCGTCAACCAATAAAAGTGTTTTCTCCTGTGCATGTGCTAGAAAATAACGCATATTGCTTAAGTGAGAGGAATAGGTACTTAATTCATTTTCGAGATTTTGCTCATCGCCCATATCCAAAAAGATTTGGTCGAAAAAGCCCATGGTTGATCCTTCCTTTAAAGGAACTAAGCAACCGGCTTGGAATAAATATTGCAATAAGCCGATCGTACTCAAAGTCACCGATTTACCCCCGGCATTGGGTCCTGAGACGACCATGATGCGTTTTTGGTCATCCAAGGTGATGTCCAAAGCCTTGATTTTTTTACCAATTTTAGCAAGCGATTCTTCTAAGATTGGATGTCGTGCGCCTTTCCATTCCACCCAAGGTTTGGATTTTACATGAGGCAATATGGCATCGTGTTCGATGGCCCATACGGCTTTGGCACGAACAAAATCAATGATTCCGAGCCATTGATACCAGGCAGTCAACATGGGAACCATCGGGCGTACTCGATCGGATAATCGTGAGAGAATTTGAATAATCTCGCGTCTTTCTGCGGATTCCAATGACTTTATCTCATTGTTCAAAACCAAGGCATCTGCTGGTTCTAAATAAACGGTTTTTCCGGTGTCCGACTCATCCTGCACAAAACCTTTAATTTTGCGCTTATGTTCTGCAGCTAATGGAATCACCATCCGACCATTCCGTAGCGTCAACGAAAAATCCTTGCTGACCCAGCCCTCTTTGTATGCCTGTTGAATATAGGAGTCTAATTTTTTACGTAGGTTTTGCTCTTCCGCAAAGCGCTTTCTTCTCAAATCACCTAGCGCGGCTGAGGCCGTTTCCTTGATTTGACCATTGATGTCAAATACGCGGTCTAACTCCTGTACGATGGGAATTATTTGTCGGAAATTAGCTCCTTGCTCTTCTTCTTTGTTGAGGTAATTTTGTGTGATTTTTGCTATTTCGGGGTATTTTCCCGTATCGATGTTTGCGAAAAATCGAATGACTTGGTAGAGTATATCCAACCCTCGATGCCAATCCCGCCACTCTTCTGGTGCTAAATAATGACCTTCTAGTGTCAAAGGTGCAAACCATGGACGTAGGTCAAAATAATCTTGTTGGGGCCATTCACCCCCATGCTCCGCCATGATTTGTTTCATCTCATGTACCTGTTCTACCCATTGCTTGACAACGGGAAAACGGGTGGAGAATTTCATTTTGGAGGCATATTCCACACCCATTGGACTTAAACAAGCCGCTTGGATGTGTTCCTTAATCTGATGGAACCCTAGTTTTTCAGCAATGTTTTCGGGGTAATTCATAGCTGATAATGGTTTTTTATTTTGTCGATGAGCGCGTCGTTGATTTTCCAATAACTTTCTGTGGTCCAACCTGCTATATGCGGGCTGAATAGGGTCATAGGATGTGAGGAAATTTGATCAAATAGCATTTTTTCTGTAGCTGTCCATGTGGCCAATTTCTCATTGGGTAACACGTCTAATGCTAAACCACGTAATTTTCCACTCGATAATCCTGCAGCTAAAGCTTCCAAAGAACAAACACTCCCACGAGAACTATTAATCAAAACGATCGGTTTTTTAAATTGATCAATAAATGCCGAATCAACCATTTCCTTCGTTTCGTCCGTTAAGGGAACGTGTAAACTTAGGATGTCGGCTTGCTCGAATATATCCTCCAATCCATGAGTCGCTGGCGCATATTTGTCATAGGCCAACATATTCATATCGAAACCTTGCAGTTTCTTGGCTAGGCTTTGACCCATATTTCCATAGCCGATGATACCTAAGGTCTTGCCTTGTAATTCCCAGCCTCGATTTCCTTCGCGGTCCCAGATTCCATGGCGAACTTGTGCATCTGCTATATTGATTTTCCGAGCTAGCGTGATTAATTGGCCGATGACATGTTCTGCCACGGCATCTCGATTACCTTCATTGGCACTAAAAACGGCGATATGATTCGCTGAACAATAAGCCTCGTCGATCAAATCCAAGCCGGCTCCGGCACGTGCAATGAATTCTAAAGTAGATCCGTGTAGTTCATTAGCCCCGAGTGACATTTTTGAACGAAGTACTAGTCCTTGATAGTCTGTTAATTTCACCTTATTCGGGTGAATTTGGGGTTGTTCATCTACTTCAAAGCCTATGGAACGTAAATCCGAAGCTAGGGATGGGTGAACTTCATCAATGATCAGGACCTTTTTTGCCATATACTAAACGTTCATGCGGTTTTTGACCAAATCGATTGCTAGAAAAAAGGCATGTAAAAACGAGCTTGGGTCAGCTTCATTTTTGCCCGCAATGTCATAAGCCGTTCCATGATCAGGTGAAGTACGGATGATCGGTAAACCTGCCGTAAAATTCACACCTGTTTCAAAAGCAATGTATTTAAACGGAATCAATCCTTGGTCGTGGTACATGCCCAAAACCCCATCAAATTCCTTGAATTGTGCTTTTCCAAAGAAACCATCTGCGGGGTATGGCCCGAAAACCAAAATACCTTTCTTACGGTATTCTTCAATCACCGGTTGAATGATTTCAAGTTCTTCTTGGCCCAATAATCCCGCCTCACCTGCATGAGGATTTAATCCCAAAACGGCTAGCTTGGGCTTCTCAATAGCAAAGTCATCTTGTAAACTTTGCAAAAAGACATCGATTTTATTTTTGATTAGTTCCTTCGTCAAGGCTTTACTGACATCTTGCAAGGGTAAGTGACCCGTCGCAACCCCCATGCGGAAGCCTTCGCTTACCATCATCATCAAAGCGTTTTTCGCCTCGAATCGTTCGGTTAAGTATTCGGTGTGGCCGGGGAATTTGAAGTCCTCCGACTGAATATTATGCTTGTTGATAGGAGCTGTTACTAAGGCAGCTAACAATCCCTTGTCCAAATCTTGTGCGGCACGATCTAGGCATGCAAAAGCGGCTTTTCCGGCTTCAGAGGTGACTTTTCCAGGTTCTACGATGGTGTTCGCATCGTCCCAACAAGTAATTAAGGAAGTATGTCCTTCGGTTGCTTCTTCCATGGAAGCAATGCTTTTAATCGACCAGTCTTGCAGTTCTAATTGTTTGCGGTAAAATTTAATGACTTGTTGGGATCCATAAATCACCGGGGTACACCATTTTAATATACGCTGACTGCCCAAGGCTTTCAAAATGACTTCGGGTCCGATGCCGTTGTAGTCGCCTAAAGTAATGCCAATAAAAGGTTTCGATGCGCTCATATAAAATGGGTGAATTTTGGGCATGCAAGTTAAGAAATTTCGCATCATGGAAGTAGTTATTTTTTTGACAGCGATTATTTTGGTAACGAAGCCAATAAAAATTGTAAATTTTCAAGTTTTGCCAAATAAAATAGCGGTCATTGTACTTATATCCCAATTAATTTATCATTTTTGTTACAATGCACTAAAATTATTAGCATGCCAAAATCATACGTTAAGAAAATCTCGAGTCTTCTCATCGCGAACCGCGGTGAAATTGCCATCCGTATCATGCGTGCCGCTTCTGAACTGGGAATCAGAACCGTTGCGGTTTACACCTTTGAGGATCGCTATTCGTTACACCGTTACAAAGCGGATGAGGCCTACCAAATTGGTAAAGACAATGAGCCCCTAAAACCTTATTTGGACATCGAAGGATTAATCACTTTGTGTAAAGCAAAGAAAATTGATGCGATCCATCCTGGTTACGGATTCTTGTCGGAGAACGTAGTTTTAGCAAGTCGCTGTAGAGAAGAAGGCATTGTTTTTGTAGGCCCATCTCCTGAAGCGATGAATGCTTTGGGCGATAAGGTGGCAGCAAAAGTTGCTGCTTTGAAGGCTAATGTTCCGATGATCCAAGATTCCAAAGGAGATATGTCGGTGTATGAAAATGCCTTATCTGAAGCACGTCGTATCACATTCCCCGTGATGGTGAAAGCTGCAGCTGGGGGAGGTGGTCGTGGAATGCGGGTCGTTCGTACAGAAGAGGAATTAGAAAAAGCACATTCGGAAGCGAAAAATGAGGCCAAAAATGCCTTTGGTGACGATACATTGTTCATCGAAAAATTCATCGATGATCCCAAGCATATCGAGGTTCAATTACTTGGCGACCAACATGGAAATTTGGTTCACCTATACGAACGTGATTGTTCCGTGCAGCGCCGTTTCCAAAAAGTTGTGGAGGTTGCTCCATCTTTTGGATTAAAAGAAGAGACGAAACAAAAATTATATGCCTATGCTCTGTCGATCGGTAAGGCAGTTAATTATTACAATGCGGGTACCGTAGAGTTCTTGGTGGATAAGGAGGAAAATATCTATTTCATCGAGGTGAATCCGCGTATTCAGGTAGAACATACGATTACCGAAGAGGTAACAGGAATTGATATTGTGCGTACTCAAATCTTGGTTGCGCAAAATTATAAATTATCCGATCCAGGAATTTTCATCCAAAACCAAGAAGATATTCCATTGAAGGGGTTTGCGATACAATGTCGGATTACCACGGAAGATCCATCGAATGGCTTTAAGCCTGATTTTGGTACGATCATCGCTTACCGTAACGCTGCAGGTTTTGGTATCCGTTTGGATGAAGGTTCATCGTATCCAGGGGTCAAGATTTCGCCTTATTTTGATTCGATGTTGGTTAAAGTCTCTGCCAAAGGCCGTACGTTACGTGGTGCTTCTGAGCGTTTGAACCGAGCATTGTCTGAATTCCGTATTCGTGGGGTGAAAACCAATATTCCATTCTTGCGTAATGTGATCACGCATCCAGTATTCCAAGAAGGAAATTGTACGGTTCCATTTATCGCGAATCATCCTGAATTATTTAACATTAAGCCTACTCGTGACCGTTCAACTAAAGCTTTACGCTATTTAGGTGAAGTGATCGTCAATGGAAATCCAGATGTGAAAGTGAAGCCATCGGCTCCTTTCCGCACACCAATTATCCCGTCAGTGGATGAATTAGCCGAATTTCCACGTGGACACAAACAACTGTTAACCGAGTTAGGACCAGAGCGTTTCGCGAAACACATTCGCGATTCGAAACAAGTTTTATTTACAGATACAACGTTCCGCGATGGACATCAATCGCTTTTGGCGACTCGTGTTCGTACGCAAGATATGTTGGCCGTTGCGTCCGGCTTTGCTAAAACCTTCCCGAATTTATTCTCGATGGAGGTTTGGGGTGGTGCCACTTTTGATGTGGCAATGCGGTTCTTGCATGAATCTCCATGGAAGCGTTTGGAAGAGTTTAGAGAGGCGATGCCAAACATGCTTTTACAGATGTTGTTCCGCGGTTCCAATGCCGTTGGGTATTCAGCTTATCCGGATAATTTAATCGAGAAGTTCGTAGAGAAATCATCCGAATCTGGTATCGATGTCTTCCGTATCTTCGATTCCTTGAACTGGATCGATGCAATGAAGGTATCCATCAAGGCAGTTCGTGAGCGGACACCTGGAATTGCTGAGGCGGCGATTTGTTACACAGGTGATGTGTTTACGAATGAGAAATACAACATGCAGTATTATTTGGATTTGGCGCGCCAACTAGAAGATGCGGGAGCGCACATGCTAGCCATTAAAGATATGGCTGGTTTGTTACGTCCATTCCAAGCCGAGAAATTGGTTACTGAATTAAAGAAAGCAGTTGCTATTCCGATTCACTTGCATACGCATGATACAGCTTCGGTTCAATCGGCTACGTATTTGAAGGCGATTGAGGCGGGTGTTGATGTGGTTGATGGGGCTTTGGCAGCGATGTCTGGTCTAACATCCCAACCAAATTTGAACTCCTTGGTAGCGATGATGCAAGGCCATCCTTACGATAGTGGATTGGATTTAGATGCTATGAATGATTATTCCAATTATTGGGAAGCGGTTCGTACGATGTATTTCCCATTTGAATCGGAATTAAAAGCAGGCACAGCGGAGGTTTATAATAATGAGATTCCGGGTGGGCAATACACCAACCTACGTGGCCAGGCGATTGCCTTGGGCGTAGGAGATAAGTTTGAATTATTGAAGGAAAATTATTCAGAAGCGAATAAGTTATTTGGCGATATTGTTAAGGTAACTCCATCTTCGAAAGTAGTAGGGGATATGGCCATTTTCATGACGGCAAATAGCCTGTCGGCAGAGGATGTTTATGCCAAAGGTTCTACATTATCTTTCCCAGAATCTGTCAAGGATTTCTTCAAAGGAGGATTGGGCCAACCTTATCAAGGTTTTCCAAAGCAATTGCAAGAAATCATCTTAAAAGGAGAAACGGCTTATGAGGGACGTCCGAATGATAACTTAGCGCCGATTGATTTTGATAAGGATTTTGCGGCATTTGTTGCGAAATTTCCTGACAATGAAGGAGGATTCTTGGATTACTTGTCATATAAAATGTATCCAAAGGTTTACGAGGATTATTACAAGAATCAAGCCTTGTACGGTGATTTAACTGCGATGCCTACGCCAGCTTTTTTCTATGGCTTAAAGCAGGACGAGGAAATCATGATCACGATTGAGCCAGGTAAGACAATCATCGTGAAGTATTTGTATATGTCGGACCCTGATGAATCCGGCTTGCGAAACATTACGTTTGAATTGAATGGTCAGGCTCGCCGATTGAAAATCTTGGATAAGAACATTAAGGTTGAGCGTGCTCAGCATGCTAAAGCGAAAGCGAAAGGCGATATTGGTGCCCCTTTACAAGGTCGTTTGAGCCGTATATTGGTGAAACCGGGTGAGGAAGTGAAGAAAAACGCTCCATTGTATGTGATTGAAGCGATGAAGATGGAGTCGATTGTTTCGGCGCCATTTGAAGGAATTATCGGAAATGTAGTCTTGAATGAAGGAACTGTCGTGGAGCAAGAGGATTTGGTGTTGACCCTGGAAGAAGCCAAATTGCCAGAACCAGATGTAGAGGAATATTTATTCGTATATGGAACTTTGCGTCGTGATTGTGGTAATGACTTACATCGTTTAATCGCACGTAACTCGGATTATGTGGGCATGGCGACCTATCAAGGCCAAATGTATCAAGTGGCAGATTATCCGGGAATTATTCCTTCGGATGATGCCAAAGATCAGGTGGTAGGGGAGTTGTACTTGCTTTCAAACACAATCAAGTTATTGAATGTCTTGGATGAATACGAGGAATTTGATCCAGAAAGCGCTGAGAAATCCTTATTTGTGCGTGAGCATGTGACGGTGAAATTGAAGGACAAGGAAATTACATCGTATGCATATCTTTACAATAAACCTGTAGATTCGAAGAAACGAATTGCTTCTGGGGATTATTTAAAAGGATAATATGATGAAAATGCTGCTTTTGTTGTTGATGATTTCCAACTCCGTTTGGGGTCAAAGTTTGTTAACAAAAGCACATGCACACAATGATTATGAACACGAGAGGCCTTTTTACGAGGCCTTTTCGTTGGGCTATGGTTCCATTGAAGTAGATGTATATGCGGTCAATGGCACATTGTTGGTAGCCCACGATGTGAAGGATTTGAAAGCTTCACGGACCTTTCAGAATTTGTATTTGGAACCATTGGTTCAAGTTTTAACTTCTGGGAAAGCAGGGAATTTTCATCAATTACTAATTGATTCGAAGACTTCTGCGGATTCAACCTTGCCGTTATTATTGAAGGCTATCGAGCCTTATAGAGAATTATTGCTCAAAAATAATTTCCGAATCGTCATTTCGGGCAATCGGCCTGCCGTTTCAGACTATGTCAAATTCCCTAATTGGATTACGTTTGACGGTCGGTCGAATGAGGAAGTACCTTCCTTTTTAGCATCTCATGTGGTTTTAGAAAGCGAGGCATTTTATAAGTTTGGCATTTGGAGTGGGACAACGCCTATGTCACCTGTTTTGCGCGCTAAGTTGAAAAACTATATCGACAAGGTGCATACTTCTGGCAGAAAAGTACGTTTGTGGGCAACACCGGAAGGATTGATGGCTTATCAGACTTTCTTGGATTTGGGTGTGGATTATATTGGGACAGATCAATTGGGTGCTTTAGCGGACTATTTGAAGGCAGCGCGATAGTACCCTAAGCTGAAGCCTTGGGTTATAAAAGTTAGCCATAGTTTACTTTTTTATCTCTGATTTTTTTTGTTGTTTTAAAGGTAAAACCTATTTAAACATCTAA